>JAYPSX010000054.1:0-7340 GCA_038133315.1 Hyphomicrobiales bacterium | reverse complement strand
TCTCAATAGCCCTCAATATAGCTATACTAACTGACATAATTGCAGGTTGGGCATTCTCTGTTTTTGTTAGTTCGTCCATATCTCCTTCCCACATTATTTTGGTAAGATTTTGTCCAAGGGATTCATTTATTTCTTCATATACCTCTCTGGAGGCGGCAAAATTATCTGCAAATGCTTTGCCCATTCCCACAAATTGGCTTCCTTGCCCCGGAAAAACTAATAAATTTGTCATATAAGCACCTTTTTTGTTGCAATATTTTTTACTTCATTATAGTAATCAGGTATTATTTTGTATCAAATATATGATTTGGCAAAATATGAATTCAGTTATCAATGACATTTTATAAAAAACTAATCAAGGTAACTTTATTTATTTTAAATTATAAAACAGGATATGATTATTAATGCCATTATATGAACATGTTTATCTCGCTCGCCAAGATATTACTACCCAGCAAGTAGAGAATATAACTAAATCAATTGAGGATTTAGTAAAAAAAGAAGGGGGGAGTATTAATAAGGTTGAATATTGGGGTCTACGTCAACTTGCATATAAGATTAAAAAGAATCGTAGAGCTCACTATACAATGATTAATATTAATGCATCACCCGAAGCCTTGAATGAAGTTGAAAGACAAATTAGTTTAAATGAGAATGTATTGAGACACATTTCAATAAAAGTTGATAAATTTGAAGATGGCCCATCATTAATGATGAATTCAAGATCAGCAGGAACAAGTGAAGATTAATATGACACAGACACAAACAAAAAAACCTTATTTTAGGAATTCAAGAAATTGTCCATTATCTGAACCAGACTCACCGCCAGTGGACTATAAGAATGTCAAATTATTACAAAAATATATTTCCGAAAGAGGCAAAATGCTTCCAAGCAGAATAACATCTGTATCAGCAAAAAAACAAAGAGAACTTGCTATTGCAGTAAAGAGAGCAAGGTTTTTAGGTTTACTGCCATACCTTCAAAGATAATATAAAATATTGGTTGGGCAGAGCCCTAACCGCTACAAGCGGGACAGCAAAATGAAACAAAAAGAATTATCCTACTTATTGATAGCCACATTATTCCAAGGATTACTATTTCTATATCCTTTATCTGGGAACACTGGAATTTTGTTTATTTTATTTTATTTCTGTCCATTACCACTTTTCTATATTGGCTCTGCATGGAATTATAAATATCTATCTATCACATCAATGGTGACATTTGCTGTAATTTCAATTTATGGCTTAAAACTAGCAATTGCATATGCCATAATTTTTGCACTACCAGGAATATATTTTAGTTATTATCTAAATCTCCACAAACAATCGGAAGATGGCAACTTAATATGGTATCCAATTAACTTAATTTTTTCAAAGTTACTTATTGTGAGCGCTCTGCTAGCTATAGTAATAATATTATATTTAGGTTTTAATATACAAGAGTACCAGAATACAATTTCATCAATATATTCGAATATATATCAAATACGACCTGATCTAGAACTAACACTAGAAATTAATAATCTCACTATAATGTCTGCAAGCTTACCCTCCATCTTTGTAACATTTTGGATTGTCATTTTTACAATAAATTTATGGCTTGGCCTGAAATTATCACAAAAATTAGGTAACCTTAGAAGAACATGGCAAGGCTTCGATAAGATCACATTACCACGAATACATGTCTACATCCTGGCATTTGCACTTATCATTGCTTTTCTTGGTGATGGTCTTTTAATGATAATTGCCACTTCATGTTCAGTAGCACTATTAGTTGGTTACACGATTAATGGATTATCTGTAATTCATTATGTAACTATAGCAAATAAATATAGATCTTTAATATTAACGTCAATATATGTAATGATCACATTATTTGCACCATTATTAATACCTCTCACAATAGTGGGAATATTAGATTACAAAAATACGCTAAGAGAAAAATTTAAATAAAGGAGAAAAAAATGAAAATTATTTTACTAGAAAAAATAGAAAAGCTAGGATCACTAGGTGATGTGGTAGAAGTTAAGAATGGTTATGCAAGAAACTTTCTTTTACCAAAAGAAAAAGCACTCAGGGCTACATCTGAAAATATTAAATATTTTGAAGACAAAGCTGATGAATTAAAAAAGAAAAATGACGCTGAAATTTCCGAAGCAACAAAAGAACTTAATAAATTAAATGATAAAACATTTATTGTTATTAGACAAGCTGGTGAGAATGGGCAATTGTTTGGCTCCGCAACCTCTCGTGATATTGCAAAAATTCTCGAAGAAAATGGTATTCCTGGAATATCAAAAAGCCAAATATCATTGCTTGAACCTATTAAAAATCTGGGAATATTCGAGGTAAAAGTTAATTTACACGCCGAAGTCTCATGTGTAATCAAAATAAACGTTGCCAGAACAGAAGAAGAAGCAGAACTTCAAGAAAAAGGCATGCCATCCTCATCTTCAAAAAATGAAGCTAAAGAAATTATTGAAGATGGTGTGATAGATGTATTTGATGAAGGGGTTGATGCTAAACTTGAGGAAGACGAGATACAAGATCCTATCAAAGAACCTTCAAAAGAAGTTGATTCAAAAACTTCAGATGATGATGCAGAACTTGATAAATCTGAAAGTAAATAATTGAAGTCATAGTCAAGAAGTTTTTTAATATAATTTTTTTTTTTAATTTTGATGTGGATTAGTTTGCAAAAAATAAAAAAAATATTCGATTATATTGATTACCAGTATTTATAGTATTCTATATACTTAATTTCTTTATTCTTGGCGATGGCAAATAATATTCAAAATATAAGTGGTGTTGGTGGTGAGAAAGACTATCTACAATTGCCTCACAATTTAGATGCAGAACAACAACTGTTAGGTGCGTTACTTATAAATAATGATCTTTATGATAAGGTCTCCAATTATTTAAGAGGTGAACATTTTTATGAAAGCGTCCATAGTTTTATTTATGAAAACATATCAAAACTCATACTTGGTAATAAACTAGCATCACCTGTCACACTGAAAACAATCGTTGAATATGATGACAGGTTCGCAGAACTTGATGGGAATAAATACCTAATAAAACTTGCTGCAGACGCCTCATCAATAATCAATATAGATGAATATGGTAAAATTATATATCATTTATATACTTGGAGGAACCTTATAAACCTCGGAAATGATATAGTTACCACATCATACTCTCCGCCAGTAGACCTCAATCCATTTGATCATCTTGAATACATTGAGCAGAAGTTATACACGCTTGCAGAGAATGAAAAATATGGTAAAGATTTCAAAAATTTTTCAACTGCCCTCACTGAAGCAATTGATACTGCTGCCAGTGCATATTTAAGAGATGGTAGAACGTCTGGACTGGCTAGCGGTTTCCGTGATCTTGATGAAGTTCTTGGAGGGCTTCAACCATCTGATTTACTAATAATAGCTGGGAGACCCTCAATGGGTAAAACAGCATTTGCAACCAATATAGCTTTCCATGTTGCCAGCAAATACGAACATCTAATTGGTATTGAAAATAATAATAAAAATAATGATGGAGCTGTTGTAGGATTTTTCTCCTTAGAGATGTCATCATCTCAATTAGCAACAAGAATTATCTCCGAGCAAACATCGGTTTCATCTGAAAAAATTCGACGAGGAAAGATAACAAATTCTGAGTACGAAAGCCTTATTAATATTGCGCGTAAACTGCAAGATATCCCATTATTTATTGATGAAACAGGTGGTATTAGTATGGCTCAAGTGACTGCTCGAGCTCGCAAATTGAAAAGACAAAATAATCTAGGTTTACTGATCATTGATTATTTGCAGCTCCTCACATCATCTAACAGAAGATACAATGAAAATAGAGTTCAAGAATTATCAGAGATCACGCAATCTCTAAAGGCATTAGCAAAAGAACTGAATATACCAGTGATAGCACTCTCACAATTATCACGACAAGTTGAGTCAAGAGATGATAAAAGGCCACAATTAGCAGACTTAAGGGAGTCTGGTTCAATTGAACAAGATGCTGATATCGTAATGTTCTTATACAGAGAAGAATATTATTTACAAAGAAAAGAACCAAAAGAAGGAACTGAAGATCATATTCTATGGCAAGAAAATATGAATGAAGTTCATCAAAAAGCAGAAGTTATTATTGGAAAAAACCGTCACGGACCTACTACATCAATCCCATTACATTTTGATGGATCTGTGACACGCTTTAGTGATTATATATCTGAAGAGAAACTACCAGAGCGATTTGAATAAGATAATGCATCTAAAATTATGCAAAAAGAAACAAAAATTCATAATCCAAATAATTTCTTGTCGGCATATATAGAAATAGATTTATCTGCGTTATCCAACAATTATAAGAAAATATCAAAATTTGTATCACCATCTGTTTGTGCTGCAACCGTAAAGGCAAATGCCTATGGACTTGGGCTCGAAGAAATAGCAAAAACATTAGTTGACTCCGGATGCAAGGAATTCTTTGTTTCTGATATTTATGAGGGTATCAAATTAAGGAAGATCCTAAAAAATAAGCAATTCGAAATTTATGCACTAAATGGTCTAAAATACGCCAAAGATTATGACTACGCTAAATATAACATAATACCTGTAATAGGCAGTGTAAATGAACTTTCTTACTATAAACAATCATATATGTATGATAATAATCTACCTGTTGCTATACACATAGATACTGGATTTTCAAGACTTGGCTTTGACATTGAAGATGCAATATCTATTTGCAAAGAAAATATGAACGTTAAATTATTGATGTCTCATCTGGCAAACGCTGATGACACAAATTCAAAATTACCTGAACTTCAACTAGAAAAATTCTTAAACATCTCAAATAATTTCTTAGGAGTCAGAAAAAGTATAGCTAACTCACATGCAATACATAGGGGACAAGCATACCATCTAGACTTGGTAAGACCCGGTATAAGCCTTTATGGATGTTCAAATCATAATCAAACACAAATTAAATACGAACAGGTTGCAAAAATGTTTGCACCAATAATCCAAATAAAAGAGGTTAAAAAGGGTTGTTCTATTGGTTATGGAGCGGCATATGTGACAAAGGAAGATATAACTATAGCGCTTCTTGAAATTGGTTATGCTGATGGTATACCTCGCTCCCTTAGCTCAACGAATCAACATGCAGGTGGTTTTTTCTATATAAATAATATTGCTGTGCCAATTATAGGGAGAGTATCAATGGATCTTGTTGCTGTAAATATCACTGATTGCAAGACAGATACTAATATTGGTGATTATGTAGAAATATTTGGAACAAATCAAAATATTGATACGTTGGCAAAAAATGCTGATACAATAAGCTACGAGTTACTTACAAGATTAAACCATAGAGTTCAAAAATTTTACAAGTATGCTTAATTATATTTTTAATATACCTCATTCAATTGGCGTCAACGTATTAAAACTATTGGCACATGTAGGTAAAATCTCGATCTTTTTTTATGAACTCATTTTTTGCATATTCACTTCACCAATTTACTTTAAGTCATTTTTTAATCAGGTTATTAAGATTGGATATAATTCTCTTCCAGTTATAGGATTAACAGCTTTCTTTACTGGAGGTGTTCTGGCTTTGCAAATTTATATCGGTGGCTCAAGATTTAATGCAGAAAGTATTGTTGCATCAATAGTTGCTCTTGGAATTACAAGAGAGTTAGGACCTGTTATTGCAGGCCTTATGCTAGCAGGTAGAGTTTCTGCATCAATTTCTGCTGAAATAGCCACTATGAAAGTAACGGAACAGTTAGATGCCCTAATAACACTCTCCACAAACCCTATAAGATACCTCGTGGTACCTAGAGTATTAGCGGCATTATTAACACTCCCTATCTTAGTTCTGATTGCTGATGTTATTGGAGTTATGGGAGGATTTGTGGTCGGGACCCAAAGTTTGGGTTTTATTGAACAAACTTATATAAAAAATACATTAGACATTATCCAATTAAATGATGTCTTATCAGGACTTATCAAAGCTGCTGTTTTTGGTTTTATAGTAGCATTTATGGGATGCTATCACGGTTACAATTCAACAGGAGGAGCTCAGGGTGTAGGAAGGTCAACCACTAAAGCTGTTGTTTCATCATCAATATTGATATTAGCATCAAACTATATTTTAACAGCCTTAGTATTCAATAGTTAAAAATATGGAAGACCTGATTTTAAAAATAGAAAAATTACATAAGTCATTCGGAGAAAAAGTCATTCTTAATGATTTCAATATCAATATTACAAGGAATACTTCCCAAGTAATAATTGGGGGGTCAGGAACTGGAAAATCTGTATTACTAAAATGTATTCTTGGATTGATTCAACAAGATCAAGGAATAATTGCCTACGATAATACCCCATTAAATAGAGATACAAGAAAAGAAATAAACTTTTATGATAAAATTGGAATGCTTTTCCAGGGGGCGGCTTTGTTTGATAGCCTGACGGTATGGGAGAATATTACATTTGCAATAAAATCAAAAAGTAAGAGTGACCTAAAAGAAATAGCAGTAGATAAGGTCAACAAAGTCGGTTTAGACTCTAGTGTAATCAATTTGTATCCATCCGAACTATCGGGAGGAATGCAAAAAAGAGTAGCTCTGGCTAGAGCAATCGCAAAAGACCCGCAATTACTATTCTTTGATGAGCCTACAACAGGACTTGACCCGATTATGGCAGATGTTATTAATAACCTTATTAATGAAGTTATTGATAAAATTGGCGCTACTGCAATAACAATCACTCATGACATGGAAAGTGCAAAAAAAATTGCAGATAAAATTTCAATGTTATACAAGGGTAATATTATATGGTCAGGTAACCCAGGTGAAATAGAAAGCTCCAATAATCCATACGTTGACCAATTCATCTATGGTAGATCTGAAGGACCAATAAAAATTAATATTAAAGACTAAATCAATGATCAATACCTTATCTTTTTTTGATACAATTTTAATATTATTGCTATTTTTGTCAGCATTTTTTGCCATGTTGAGGGGCTTTACAAGGGAGACATTAGCTATCCTATCCTGGGCATTTGCAGCACTAGCCTCGTTTGTGTCATATACCAATACTGAAACGCGCTCATTTGCAAGTAATTTGTTACAACCAGATTGGTTAGCATATTCATTACTGGTCGGAATAACATTTATTATTGTACTAATTGTTAGCGCATTTTTATCCTCAAAAATATCAAAATTAGTTTTAAAAAGTAATATTGGAATACTTGATAGAATATTTGGTATATTATTTGGTATTCTTAGGGGATATATATTAATCCTTGTTTTCTTTATAGCT
>JAYPSX010000053.1:0-7440 GCA_038133315.1 Hyphomicrobiales bacterium | reverse complement strand
GCAATTATTGCAGCAGCATTGGATAAGACCTCAAGAGCTTCAAGTGAGCGGGCGTCAACCATCATTTTAAATGCTTCACCAAGAAGGTAATCTCCTACCAGAACACTCGCTTCATTCCCCCAAAGCATTCTTGCGGATATTTTTCCTCTTCTCATACGGCTATCGTCTACGACATCGTCATGTAATAAAGTTGCTGTATGCATGAATTCAACACTTGCGGCTAATGTGATGTAGTGGTCATTATCACAATTGCAAAGTCTACTTGAAGCAATCGTAAGCATTGGTCTTAATCTTTTTCCACCAGAAGAAATAAGATACTGTGAGATTTTTGGGATCATCTCTGTGTTTGACATAGTTTTCTGTATTATGAGACTATTGACCTTTTCCATATCTGCTTTAGTTAATGAAATTAGTTGTTTTATCCCAATGTCGTTCTTATGCATCAAATATCTCAATTTTTATTTACATAAGGTATAATTTGTTTTTTGATATTAATAAACAAATTTTAATTTTTAGAAAATGAATAAAACTATAAACACTCACGCCACTACCATAGATAAATTTCTTGATGGAAAAATTACAATAGAACAACTTAAAGATGGTGGACGCTCAGGATCAGATACAATACTTCTATCTGCAGCTGTTCCTGCTAAGTTTGGAGATATTATATTGGAAATTGGAACTGGCAATGCTACCGCATCTATAGCTCTTGCTCATTTAGTAAAAGATATTGAAATTGTTGCTATTGATAATGATGATATAAATATCTCGCTTGCCCAAAGAAATGTTCAATTAAATGATATGAATAATCGAATAACAATAAAAAATTTAGATATTTTAGACACGAATATAAGATCACATTTAATTAGTTCAAAAAAGAATATTTTATTTGATCATATATTTATGAATCCTCCATATTTTGATAGTCAAAAGAATATCATTCCAACATCTCATCATAATAAAATTGCTAAAACTTTTTCAGTCAATGATTTACCTAAATGGATTGATGTTGCCAATAATTTATTGAAATATAATGGGACACTCACAATTATAAATAGGGTTGAAAACTTGTTGAGTATAATTAATTCACTTGGGAATCACGGTAGCATCAATATATTACCGCTAACTTCTAAAAGTGGAAAAGATGCAGATAGGTTTATTGTTCAGTTAAAAAAGGGTTCAAAATCAAAAGTAAGATTATTATATCCATTGATTATGCATCATGAAAATGGTCATTACACCGATACTGTTGAGAAAATTCTGAGAGGTAATTCTAGATTTGATATTAAAAAGTGGAATTTTACGCATCTGCAGCAGTAAAGTTTAAAAAAAATTGTATAATAAATATTTATCCTATATAGATAATAAATCTTATCATTAATTTCAGATAGCTAGAGTTATGGCTAAAAAAAATAATACATTGAAAGATCCTAGTAATTCATTTCAAGATTTAATTCTAATGCTCCAGGATTTTTGGGCACAAAATGAATGTGTTATTCTTCAGCCGTATGATATGGAGGTGGGCGCTGGAACTTTTCACCCTGCCACAATATTGAGAGCACTTGGGAGTCAAAAATGGAATGCCGCGTATGTTCAACCATCAAGAAGGCCAACAGATGGAAGGTTTGGAGAAAACCCAAATAGATTGCAGCATTATTACCAGTTTCAAGTTGTATTGAAACCATCACCAAATAATATTCAGGAACTTTATCTTAATAGCCTTGAATATATCGGAATTGATAAATCTAAACATGATATAAGATTTGTTGAGGATGACTGGGAAAGTCCAACTCTCGGTGCATGGGGACTTGGATGGGAAGTTTGGTGTGATGGGATGGAAGTATCACAATTTACATATTTTCAACAAGTATGCGGGTATGATTGTAAACCAGTAACCGGTGAACTAACATATGGGCTGGAAAGATTAGCTATGTATGTTCAGGGTATAGATAATGTATACGACTTGAATTATAACGGTCTACAAAATGAAAAAAAAGTAACCTATGGAGATGTGTTCAAAGAAGCAGAACGTGAGTATTCAGATTATAACTTTAATCATGCAGACACAGATCTTATTGTAGACCAGTTCGATAAAATTGAAAAAGAGTGTAATAGACTTGCCGATCTAAACCTTGCTTTGCCAGCATATGATCAATGTATCAAAGCATCACATTTGTTCAATTTATTAGATGCACGTGGCGCAATATCTGTAACAGAAAGACAGTCATACATCCTTAGAGTAAGGGCGTTAGCTAAAAAGTCAGCTGATGCATGGATGAATACTAGAGATTTTTAGAGTAGGTAATCATATGGCTAACTTTGTCCTAGAACTTTTATCTGAGGAAATACCCTCAAGAATGCAAAAAAATGCTGCCAAGCATCTCGAGAATGAATTTATTCAACGGATAAGTGAAATTGGATTAAAATATGAAAAAATTAGATCATTTTATTCATCACGAAGATTAACAATAATTGTAGAAGGAATGAAGCTCTACAGTGATGAGATCGAAGTGGAGAAACTTGGTCCACGAGTTGATGCTCCAAAAATTGCGATCGATGGTTTTTTAAGATCATGTGGTGCAAAATCAACAAAAGATTGTACCATAATTCATGATAATAAAGGTGATAGATATCAATTTACTCAAAAAACTCCATCAAAGTTTGCGCCGGAGATACTTCCTGCACTTATTAAAGATATAATTACTAAATTCCCATGGCCAAAATCAATGAGGTGGGGTAGCGGGAGTCTCCGTTGGGTAAGACCTCTTAGAAATATTCTTGCTATAATATTTAATGAAGGAAAAACTATCCCAGTAGATTTTGAAATTGAGAATATTAGCTCAAATAATCATACATATGGTCATAGGTTTCTTCACAATAATCAAATAACCATCAAATCAATAAATAATTATTTAAAAGAATTGCATAAAAACTATGTGATGCTGGATGTAGATGATAGAAAAAATGAAATACTATCTCAAATGGAACAAATAGAACGGCAGTATGATTTAAAAATTTTGATGGATAAAGATTTGCTGGATGAAGTGTCAGGATTAGTTGAGTGGCCAATTGTTCATATAGGCAGTTTTGAAGAGACATTTCTTGAACTTCCTAAAGAAGTATTGATTACGTCAATGAAAAGCCACCAAAAGTATTTTTCCGTTATTGATAATAAAACTGGTGAAATATCTAACAAATTCATTTTGGTTTCAAATATTGACTCGACCGATAAAGGTAAATCAATTATCAACGGGAATGAAAGGGTATTATCGGCAAGATTATATGATGCTAAATATTTTTGGGATCGTGATAATGCACAACCCCTTATTGAAAAAAGTAAATTGCTTGAAAGTGTTACATTTCATAAGGACATAGGCACTTTATCAAATAAGGTTGATCGTATTGGCAACATTGCTCAGAAAATATCAAATGTTTTAAATATAAAAGATGAGAACATCCAATTGGCGTCAAAACTAATTAAGAATGATCTTTTAACAGAAATGGTAGGTGAATTTCCTGAGTTACAAGGTGTAATGGGAAGATATTATGCGCTAAATCAGGGATACGATAAGAGTGTTTGTGATGCCATCTCTGAACATTATCTGCCTAATTCACCTAAGGATAAAGTTCCGAATAATTATTTATCTTACATTTTATCATTAGCAGATAAACTTGATAATTTAGTTTGTTTTTGGTCAATTGGTGAAAAGCCAACAGGTTCAAAAGACCCATATGCACTGAGAAGATCAGGTAACGGTATAATTAGAAATATTATTGTGAACAACCTGGATTTAAATTTTGATCATTTAATCGAAGAATTATTTATAGAGACAAACATATGTAATAAAGGCGATGCATCTTCACTTTCTTCAGATTTAGTTGAATTCTTAGTTGATAGGTACAGAACTTTTTTAAGTGACCAACAAATTGATATTCAGATAGCTAACGCAATCATAGCGGCTGATAAAACATCCAATTTTTATATAATAAACTCAAAAATTAATATGATTAAAGATTTTATTCAGACAACTGAAGGGCAAGAACTTTTTAGGTCCTTAAATAGGATAAAAAATATTATTGATAGTGATTATTTGGATACCAAATTTGAAGATATTTCAGTCAACTTATTTCAAAAAGAAGAAGAAAATAATTTATACACAGGCATACAAAAACTTATTAAACAAAATATTAAATCTGATGATATAAATGAAGCAAAGAATTTTATGCACCAGTTGTCAATTCTGACTCCTGAAATTAATAATTTTTTTGATAATGTAGTTGTGAATGATGAAGATGTAAAAATTAAAACCAATAGAATAAATCTATTGGCATCAGTTTTACTCCTTTTACAACACATAGTGGATTTAAAGCTAGTTGATATAAAATAAAATCTAAAGGATATATAATGAGTAAATGGGTATATGTTTTTAGTAAGGAAGTGACTGACGGTGACGCAGATATGCGAAATCTATTGGGCGGTAAAGGAGCTAACCTTGCAGAAATGTCTAAACTAGGGCTTCCAGTTCCTCCTGGGTTTACAATAACTACTGAAGTTTGCAACGAGTTTTATGCAAATAACAAAAATTTTCCTGATGATTTAGATGGACAGGTTGCTGATGCAATTGCCAAAATAGAAAGTCTAGTTGATAACAAGTTCGGTTCTGATGAGAACCCACTTCTAGTCTCAGTAAGGTCTGGTGCGAGATCCTCAATGCCAGGGATGTTAGATACAGTTCTGAATCTTGGTCTTAATGATAAAACTGTTAATGGGCTGGCCAAAAAAAGTGGTGACGAGAGGTTTGCCTATGACTCATATAGAAGATTTATCCAGATGTATTCTGATGTTGTGTTAAATATCGAGCACCATTTCTTTGAAGATATACTTGAGGATTATAAAGCTGAAAATAATTACTTACTAGATACAGATTTAAATGGTGCTGATTGGAAATCAATAGTGTCATTATATAAAGAAAAAGTAAGGGAAGTGATTGGAAAAGATTTTCCACAAGATGTTAATGAACAGCTATGGGGGTCAATATCATCCGTATTTCTATCTTGGCAGAATAATAGAGCCATTACTTACCGAAAATTGAATGATATTCCAGACCAATGGGGTACAGCTGTAAATGTCCAAGCCATGGTATTTGGAAATTTAGATGATAACAGTGCTACTGGTGTCGCTTTCACAAGAAATCCATCAAATGGTATTAACAAATTTTACGGAGAATTCCTAATAAATGCTCAAGGTGAAGATGTGGTAGCAGGCATCCGGACACCACAAAACATAACTGAAGAGGCAAGAATAGAGGCAAACTCTGATGCTGTATCACTTGAAAAACTTATGCCAAATATTTATCAGGACTTAATTGGATTGGCAAATAAACTTGAGAACCACTATCTAGATATGCAAGATATTGAGTTTACAATCCAACAGGGAAAATTATGGATACTACAAACACGTTCAGGAAAGAGAACGACTTCTGCTGCTATTAAGATCGCTGTTGATATGGTTGAACAAGGAATAATAACAAAAGAAGTTGCTATCTCAAGGGTTGAGCCTAATAGCCTTGACCAATTACTTCATCCTACAATTGATGAGAGCGAAGAACTAAATATAATTGCCACAGGTTTACCTGCATCACCAGGTGCTGCTTCTGGCAAAATAGTATTTAATGCAGATGATGCAGAGAAAGCTTCGAACGATGGCGAAAAGGTTATTCTGACAAGAATTGAGACAAGTCCAGAAGATATTCATGGCATGCATGCAGCACAAGGGATACTGACAACACGTGGAGGAATGACAAGTCATGCTGCCGTTGTAGCTAGAGGTATGGGTAGGCCGTGTATATCTGGTGCAGGTTCTATAAGAATTGATTATGAAAATGAGTTCTTCATAGTTGGCGATAAAAAATTTAAATCAGGAGATATAATAACTATAGATGGCACAAATGGTAATATTATCAGCGGTGCAGTCAAAATGAAGGATCCTGATCTTTCTGGTGATTTTGAAAAAATCATGAAATGGGCAGATGATATTCGTAAACTAAAGATTCGTGCTAATGCAGAAACCAAAGTTGATGCAAATGTTGCAAAGAATTTTGGTGCTGAAGGTATAGGATTATGCCGAACTGAACATATGTTTTTTGATGAAGGCAGAATAAATTCTGTTAGAGAAATGATACTCGCAACAGATGAGAAAGCGAGAAGAGTTGCTTTGTCTAAATTGTTACCGATGCAAAAAAATGATTTCATTGAGTTATTTGAGGTAATGGGTGACTTACCTGTAACAATAAGGTTACTTGACCCACCGTTACATGAATTTTTACCTCATGAAGAGAATGATTTTGAAGAAGTTGCATCTTCTCTCAATACATCAGTTGAAAATTTGAAAAATAGAGTTACTGAACTTATTGAAACTAATCCTATGTTAGGTCATCGTGGTTGCAGACTGGCAATTACATATCCAGAAATACCTGAAATGCAAGCCAAGGCTATATTTGAAGCGAGTGTAGAAATTTTCAAGAAGACCAAGAAAGTAGTTTGTCCAGAAATAATGGTGCCACTTATTACTTCCAGGAAAGAACTTGAGATTGTTAAAAGTGTAATTGATAAAGCTGCTCAAGACGTAATGCATGAGCATAAAATTGAACTAAAATATACCGTTGGAACAATGATTGAACTACCTCGGGCAGCACTAAGATCTGATGAGATAGCTGAAGTTGCCGATTTCTTCTCATATGGTACAAATGACCTCACACAAACAACTTTTGGAATCAGTAGAGATGACTCTTCCAAATTTCTTCAGGAGTATGTTGATAAAAATATCCTTGAGAAGGATCCTTTTGTATCAATAGATACAGAGGGTGTTGGTGAATTATTAAAAATTTCTGCAGAAAGAGGGAGAAGTGTTAAATCTGGTATCAAACTTGGTATTTGTGGTGAGCACGGTGGTGATCCAAAATCTATTATCTTTTGTGCTAATAATAATCTAGATTATGTTTCATGTTCTCCATACAGAGTTCCAATAGCACGTTTAGCTGCTGCACAAGCTGAAATTAAAAAATAGTTGTTATTTAATATGTAAACTTAAATCAAGTGAAGGTGACGAGTGTGTTATTCTTCCAATTGATATATAATCAACTCCCGTTCTGGCAATCCCCTGTATAGTATTTGAATTAATTCCACCAGAGGCTTCCAGAATAGAGTTGTGCTTATTTTTTTTCATACATTCTTTAATCTGCTCCGGATTCATATTGTCTAATAATATATATTTTATACCAAGTTATTGACATTCCATAAATTGTTCAACTGTATCTACTTCAACTTCTACTTCAGTTAAATAGGGTTTGTTATCTTGGATCAGTTCTACTGCCTTGGTGATGCCTCCTGCCGCTTTAATATGGTTATCTTTAATAAGGATACCATAGTCTAGACCAAACC
>JAYPSX010000052.1:2904-7447 GCA_038133315.1 Hyphomicrobiales bacterium | reverse complement strand
GTTTTTATTTTATCGGATATTTTCTCTGGTATTACTGACCAATTTAGATCAGTTGCAATGTTAGTATCATAACGAATGATAAATTCACGGTCACCAATTTCAGATGATACATTAATTACACTTGGCGTTCCTTTGTATCCTGTAACTTTACAAAATAATTCATATAATGGGACAGCTGCAAGAGATAATCCTCCCATGAACAAGATAATTGATAAACATAAAACTAATATTTTTTTATTCTTATTCATTGAAATAGCTTCTTTATCTAAGAGATGTTTGAGATTAATCGAAGAATTGTTGTCACAAAAAATATTATAACTAATAAGAATAAAATTACAGCAATTGCTTGTGATTTTTTTCTCCTGTTAGAGAGGAATAAATCTTTTTTGGTTTTATTATTATTTATATCATCATTGTTCATGAAAAAATTAATCCTCCAAAATAAGAATTATGTACATAGTCAACTAAGAATAAAATATAAATTAAAAACAGATATAAAATTGAATATAAAAATAATTTTTTTGAGTATTTCTTTTGCTTCTGCTCATCACTTGATTTAAGCAATTGAAGAGAAATAATTACAAAGATAAGACTTAAAATAATTGCTGGTATTAGATATAAAATGGATACCATTCCAATATAATATGGGATAATGACGGAAATTGACATTACAACTGAATAATACACAATTTGACGTTTTGTATAATTATTTCCAACTACATTTGGCATCATAGGAATACTAGCTTTTTCATAATCCCCTGATGTAACAATAGCGAGAGCCCAAAAATGTGGTGGAGTCCATAAAAAAATTATCAAAAATAATATAATAGGCTCAATTGTTATGGGTGCACCAGTTGATAACCAACCAATTATTGGCGGAAAAGCCCCTGCGGCTCCTCCTATAACTATGTTTTGCATAGTTCTTCTTTTTAGCCACATTGTATATATAACTGCGTAAAAAAATATTGTGAAGGCTAATAAAAATGAAGCACTCCAGTTAATGAGTATACCCATAATTACTACAGAACCTGCAGATATTACCATGCCATACGTGAGAGCTTCATTTTTGTTGATGTTGCCTGCTGGTATTGGCCTATTAATTGTTCTCTTCATTAATCCATCAATATCGGAGTCATACCACATATTGAGAACACCGGATGCTCCAGCCCCAATTGCAATACAGAGTATTGCAATTAATGCTATAAATGGATGAATATTGATTGGAGATAAGACCAAACCAACAAAACTCGTAAATATCACAAGGGACATTACTCTTGGTTTCATTAGATCATAAAAATCTCTCACACTACTGGAGGTATATTCCATGATTAGCTTTACAACCTATTTAAAGGTTTTAAGAAATTAATGCTCGGCATCCCTTGTAACAGTTGATGCTTTTTGTATCGATGCATCACCACCAACAAATGATCCAAAATCAACTGGCTCAGGAAGATCTTCAAACTGGTGAAATGGAGGTGGCGAAGATAATGTCCATTCAAGAGTTGAAACACCTTCACCCCACGGATTATTTCCAGCTGGAACTTTTCTGGCAAATGCTAGATAAACACCAAACAAGAAGACAAGAACTGCAAAAGATGAAATGTATGATCCCATTGATGAAACAAAATTCCAACCAGCAAAAGCATCAGGATAATCAACATACCTTCTTGGCATACCTGCAAGTCCTAAAAAATGCTGAGGGAAGAAAATCATATTAACACCAATAAATGTTAACCAGAAATGTAATTTTCCGACTCTCTCAGGAATCATGTACCCTGATATTTTAGGGAACCAGTAATACCATCCACCAAATATCGCAAACACAGCACCCATGGATAAAACATAATGGAAGTGCGCTACAACATAATATGTATCATGGAATGATCTATCTACACCCGCATTTGCTAGGACAACTCCTGTCACACCTCCAATTGTAAACAAGAATATAAAACCAATTGCCCACAACATTGGAGTTTTGTATTCAATTGAACCACCCCACATTGTTGCTATCCAAGAGAATATTTTAATTCCAGTTGGTACAGCAATTATCATTGTAGCTGCAACAAAATACGCTTGCGTATTTACGCTTAGCCCAACTGTGTACATATGATGAGCCCATACAATAAAACCTATAAGACCGATTGCGACCATCGCATAAGCCATTCCAAGGTATCCAAATACAGGCTTACGTGAGAAAGTTGATATAATATGGCTCACCATACCAAAACCTGGAAGAATAAGAATATACACCTCAGGATGACCGAAGAACCAGAACAAGTGTTGGAACAATATTGGATCTCCACCACCAGCAGGATCAAAGAAAGTGGTACCAAAATTTCTGTCTGTAAGTAGCATAGTAATAGCACCAGCTAGGACTGGGAGTGATAGTAAAAGTAGGAAAGCTGTTACCAATACAGACCATACAAAGAGAGGCATCTTATGCATTGTCATACCTGGTGTTCTCATATTCAAAATAGTAGTGATGAAATTGATTGCTCCAAGAATTGAGGAAGCACCGGCGATATGAAGAGATAATATTGCTAAGTCCATCGCTGGTCCTGGTTGTCCTATTGTAGATAAAGGAGGATATATAGTCCATCCCCCACCTACACCATTTGCACCAGGAGGACCAGGCACAAACATAGAAATTACAAGTAAAGCGAGAGCTGGCGGCAACAACCAAAAAGATATGTTATTCATCCTCGGGAAAGCCATATCTGGTGCTCCGATCATCAAGGGCACAAACCAATTACCAAATCCACCGATCATAGCAGGCATAACCATGAAAAATATCATGATGAGTCCATGTCCTGTCGTAAAAACATTATAGACATGTGGGTCACCGAATATTTGTAAACCAGGTGACTGAAGTTCTAGTCTCATAAACAATGATAATACCCCACCAACTATACCACTGACGATAGCAAATATTAAATACATCGTTCCAATATCTTTGTGGTTTGTTGAGTATACCCAACGTTTCCAACCGGTTGGATTTGAATGATGAACTGCTGCTTCAGTTGCCATATTTTGCCTCTTTTATTACTTAATTAATTTAACTAGTTCTATATTACTATTACTATTGCGCTTCATTGTGCTAGCAAATTGTTCTGATGCACTTGCTAACCAAGCTTGATAGTCTGCATTGTCCAAAACATGAACCTCTATTGGCATAAATGCGTGTCTGACTCCACACAGTTCTGAACACATACCGTAGTAGACCCCTGGATTATCTACTTTAAACCATGTTTCGTTCAATCTGCCAGGTATTGCATCCATTTTCACTCCAAAAGACGGAACTGCCCAATTGTGTATTACGTCGGAGGATGTAACTTGCACTCTTACAACTGCCCCCGCAGGAACAACAAGCGGATTATCAACTGAGAGTAGCCTTAATTTTCCTTCAGTTAATTCGTCTTCTTCCAGAGGTAGAGAGTCAAAATACATACCATCGTTGTCAGGATACTCGTATCCCCAATACCACTGATACCCTGTGGCTTTGATTGTTAAGTCTGCATCAATAGGAATATCTTGCTGCGTATAAAGTATTCTGAATGAGGGAATTGCTATTACAATAAGGATTATGACTGGTACAACAGTCCAAATAACCTCAATAAGGGAATTATGGGTTGTTCTGGAGGGATTTGGGTTATTTTTTGAACTAAACCTGATCATTACGTATATTAACAATGCAGTTACAAATAACGTTATTACAAGAATTATTGGGAATAGGAATGAATTATGAAACCATGTAATATCAGCCATATTTGAAGTAGCAGCATCCTGAAATGTAACTTGGTAATCTTCAGGTACCCCTATATTCTCAAATGCGTGTGAAATTGAAGGTAGCAAAGCTAAAAATCCTGGTAGTGAAAACTTCAATTTTTGAAAAAATTTATTGCAGATAGATCTAATCATTAATTTTTTATCCTGAATTGCGAATGCATATTTTTTAAAACAATTTATTTATACAGAAATAATGTTTTTTGCACAAGTAATCAATAAGTTAATCCTATAATATTCACTAATTATATTTATTTTTTATTACATTACGTTTTATAATCAATTACGTATTAAAAATTCAATATTTTTTTCGAAAAAATTTATGCATTACCTTCAGAAAATCAACAAATTATCTATTTTAATATTTTTTTTGCTATTGAGTATTTTTTTAAAAAACTCCAACACCCAATCATATGAATTAAATAAAAATATTGTCTACTTCCAAGATATCTTTAAGGGTATTTTATTAGAAGATAGAGATAAATGGTCAATAGTTTGCGAAGAGAATAATGAGAACAACTGTATACTTACTCAATTTCTTGAAACAAAAACTGATGCCATTCACATTGTATTACTTGTAAATATTATTAGTGATGAGGATATAAATTATATAAGAATAATTATGAAAAAAATTTTAAACGAGGGACAAATCCCAGAAGATATTTATATCATATCAAAAGATAAAGAACTGGTTTACAACATTAAGCAAACTCAATGTATTTATGAACAATGTGAATTTATTGATCAAATTAATCCTGAA
>JAYPSX010000052.1:0-2804 GCA_038133315.1 Hyphomicrobiales bacterium | reverse complement strand
CTTTCAACCATGAGGTCTAAAATGAAAAAAATAATGGCAACAATCTTGTCAATAGTGATACTAAACTTCAGCTACATTCCATATGCTACTTCTAAAAGTTTGTGTGACGGTCCTGCGGGTGGTTTGCTTTGTGGAGCTGGAATAGGTGGTGGAATCGGTTCTGCACTTGATGGCGAGGAAGGTGCAAAAACAGGCGCAATCTTTGGAGGGTTAATGGGCCTAGCTGCTGGTATAAATGAAGCCGAACAAAATAAAAAATATGATAACCACAGCGAGCACCACATTATCATATCAAATCAATACCCTGCGCTTTTAGTATACAATACACAAATAGCTCTTATTAGTATTGGTTATTATGTAGGAATGTATGATGGGTCATTCACAAATGAGACAAGTGATGCAATCAAGAGTTATCAGAAAGATAACAACTTAATTGTTAATGGAATACCAACTGAAGAATTATACGAACGTATCAAGCGAGATGTTGCAAAACTATACACTCAAGAATAATTCTATTTATTATTGAGAGACTGACCCAAATAGAATGAACATGTGCCAACTACGGCTAGAAATACTAGCTGTATTGGCATATATATCAAACCAACACCTGCTAACAGCGCTGCAATGTATGAAGAAGCTCCTGCAATACTATATTGAATACATCCAGATAAACCTGAAGCGGCCCCAGCAAGCTTTGGTCTTATACTAACAACATTTGCAATAATATTTGGCATAACAATGCCATTTGAATACGTAACAATCATCATAGTCCCAAAAATTATATATATATTTAGAATCTCATTGATGAAAAGGATTAACATAATTGTTGAACCCAAGATTGCTCCTAAAACTGCAAATGATATCATTCTTAGGGAGCCAACTCTTTCTGATAATCTTGCAGTAGTAAAACTTCCTGACATGAATGCAAAAGATATTAACATAAAAGTAAAACCATAGTGAGTTGGACTAAAATTGAGTTTTTGAATTACTAAATATGGTGCAACACCCAAAAAAGTGAAAAACATAGAATTTGTACATGACATAGTAATTGTAAATAAAATAAACTTTGGTAATTTAATTAATTCGCCAAAACTTCCTATCAATGACTTTACATCGCCCTTAATTCTATCTTCAGTTTTTGTTTCTTCTAAATTGTAATAAATATTTATTAAAAGGAAAATTCCTACAATAACCATAAGATAGAATATACTCCTCCAACCAAATAGATCTTGTAATATGCCCCCCAGAGGCGGTGCAATCATTGGCGCAATAACCATAACAGTTGTAACATAACCCAGAGCAGAAGCTGCCTTCTCTCTGCTATATACGTCCCTAATTATTGCCCTACCTAAAACCACACCTGCTACACCGCCAAATGCTTGTATAAATCTTCCAAAAATCAATAACTCACTTGATTGAGCAAAACTGCAAATTAGTGTCCCAATAAGAAATACTATAATACCAAACATAAGGATGGATCTTCTGCCATAAGCGTCTGATATTGGTCCGATAAAAATTTGTCCAACTGCCATTGAGATTATGAATGATGATATAGCCATTTGCGCACTTGAATATGAAATATCAAAATATAAAGATAATGCTGGAAGAGATGGAACAATCAGATTTAGGGTCAATGGAGCGAGACCAGTTACCGCTGCCAATGACCATATCGATGGCGGTTTTGTTGTAATTTTTGTATCCATTATAATTTATGTTTTAGATCAGATATTGGAGTAATTATAAATGTTATTGATGTCTTGTGACCAAACTGTATTAAATCTCTTAATCAAATCATCTGAAGATGTTTCTTTCTTATTCAAAATATCCTCAAGAGGTCGCATATAAATTTCTTCTGTTTGTTTATCGTTATTGTATATTTTTCGATCATTCAATCCACTTAGTGAAATAGATATAATTTCACTTATTAAATCTATTATATTGAATTTTTGAAATTTTGCATCAAATCCACTTTTGTTCAGATTATTTTCAAATTCAAGTACATCTGATAGGGTCCATTCTTTAACTAAATCATAAGAAGCATCCAATGATGAATTACTATACATCATACCAGTCCAGATTGCCGCTAAACTGATGATAGAAGCATGATTGCCTGAGTCAGCTCCTCTCATCTCAATAAATTTTTTCAATCTTACTTGCGGGAATAAAGTTGATAAATGAGTCTCCCAGTCTTCCAATGATGGATAATATTGTATATCTTCTTCATCACAAAAACCATTTTGAAGATATTCTTTAAATAACATTTTCTTTGGAATAATATATTTGCCATTTCGGTATATGAAATACATTGGAACATTTAGAGCATAATTTGCATATTTTTCAAAATTTAGATCATTTTCAAATGCAAATGGAAGATAACCACATCTGTCATTATCTGTGTCCTTCCATACACTGATCCTGTTTGATAGCAAGTTTGTTAATTTACCATTCCTAAAAGGACTATTATAAAATAACATTGAAACTAGTGGTTGTAATGACATTGCAACCCTAAATTTTTTATTGAAATCTTGCTCACTTCCATAATCTAAATTTACTTGTGTTGTGGCGGAGCAATGCATCATATAAAGACCCAAAGAACCCACAGTTGGCATGTATTTTCTCATAAAATGGTATCGTGTCTTTGGAACTTGCGTCATATCAGAAAAGTCCCATTTAGGACTAAAACCAAGTCCGAGAGCATCAACCCCAATCCTGTCGCATGCATCTTTTAATTGCTTGTGATAGTTCAAAAACTCTTCGTTTGTTTGATGTAAGTTTTTACATAATGAACCTGATAATTCAATCTG
>JAYPSX010000051.1:0-7496 GCA_038133315.1 Hyphomicrobiales bacterium | reverse complement strand
CAGATGGAATTAAGAATTGGATCAGCACAAGACTACTTGAATTTATACCTGACGACATAAATTCTATGACAGTAACTCGCGGTAATAGAACCGTCTTAAAATTTGGACGTGATCCCCTTGATAATAATAAATTTATGATGGTCGACTTCCTTGAAGGAGTTGAGACTCGGACATCAATTGGATTAAGAAGCGTTATGAGAAGATTTCTAAAGGTTGATTTTAGAGATATGCGCGAGACTCAAAAATACAGCGATAAGCCCGATACAATAGTGGAACTTTTGACGGTTGATGGCTACTTTATCAACATTGAGTTACATAATGACGTGAATACTCCAGGAGCCTGGGTTTCTATTGTTGACACTGATCATCCTCAGCAATTGAAGAATATTGGTTACGAGTTTTATTTAGATGAAAATTATAAAGAAGAATTTATAATAAAGCTTGAAGATGTTCTAAAAATTGATTGATACTATTGCTCATCATTGCTTCTTAAATCTTCCATCCTATTTACCTTTTTTAGTTCAGGAAATAAGACTGACCACAACAAACTAATTGCAATAGTGATAGTGCCGCCGATAAATACTGATGGAACAATACCAATGAAACCAGCAGTAACACCAGCACGAAAATCACCGATCTCATTAGAAGTATTAGTCGCAATAGAATGAACAGAGCCTACTCTACCTCTCATGTTATCTGGAGTAATTATAGGTATAATTGTCTGTCTTATGTAAACACTTACCATATCGGCGGCTCCGTATATAAAGAGCATAATTAATGATAACCATAAGATATTTGATAAAGCAAATATGGCCGTAGAAAATCCAAATACGATTGTTGATATTATTAGATATTTTCCTGCATTTTTTACAGGTGGAATCTGGGTTAGAATGATACCAGTTAAGACTCCTCCTAAAGCCGGCATAGATCTCAATAAACCAAGTCCTTCAGGTCCAATTTTTAATATATCTATTGCAAACACAGGTAACATTCCCATTATCCCACCAAAAAGAACTGCAAACAAATCAATAGTCATCGTTCCCAGAACTAATTTTGTTTTCCAAACGTAAACAAATCCACTAACAACAGTAGCAAAAGATATCGCTTTTAGATTATCTGGGTTCTTTGGGTTATTGAGGAAGAAAGTCGCAATAGTTGAGATCGAGAAGCAAAAAATTGCAAATACATATACCCAGATATTAAATAATGAAATAATTATGCCAGCAATCAGCGGTCCAATTAAATGCCCAAGCTTTGAAATAGATGAATTATAAGCAGTCGCATTTGGGAAGAGTTTTTTCTCAACTATATTTGGTAATATTGCTGACAAACTTGGTTGGTACATAGCTCTGGCTGTTCCATGAATTAGTAATACCAAAAGTATTGGCACAATACTTGTTGGACCAGAAAGTGAATAAAATAAAAGAAAAAAACATACAGCTAAATGTATTATGTTACAAATTGCGATGATTATTTTTCTATCGAATTTATCTGCTACGACACCAGATGGTAAAATAAAAATAAAGATTGGTATAAATTGCGCTAAGCCAATTAAACCTAAATCTAATGGGTTTCTAGTTAACTCATAAATTTGCCAACCGACAGTTAAGGTAATTGTTTGAATGGCTAGTGTATTGAACCATCTTATCGTTAAATAAGATAAAAAGTTTTTACTTTTTAATAGTTCATTTTTATTCATTTGATAATAGAATATTTATTTCATATTGGCGGAGAGAGTGGGATTCGAACCCACGATACGATCTCTCGTATACTCCCTTAGCAGGGGAGCGCCTTCAGCCACTCGGCCACCTCTCCATAATGATAATCTTAATTAACAGTGCCCCTGTTTAGATCATAAAGGATATTAGAGTTAATATTATTTTCATACAACAATATTTTGTAATATTGTGCATTTCTTAAAACACTTTTTACGTAATTTCTGGTTTCGCCATATGGGATAAGCTCGATCCAATCAAGTATTTCAATTTCTCTATTTGACCTGATCCATGATCTTACTCTAGTGGGACCAGCATTATACGAGCTTATTGCGTAAACATATGATCCATCAAATTCATTAATTAGGTCAGAAATATATCTGCTTCCAAGTAGGACATTATAGGATGAGTCACGTGATAATCTATCCTCCTCAAATTCAATGTTTTCTAATCTTGATAACATTTTTGCAGTATTTGGCATGATTTGCATCATACCCATTGCACCAGAGTAACTAATTGCTTCTGATGCAAACTCACTTTCCTGGTGAATGATTGCGTGTATTAGATTATTGATATTAAAAAGTTTATTCTTCTCATTTATATTGATGGGAAAGTCATTAGTCGGATATAAATTTTCTAAATTTATTTTATTTATTCCAGTTTTTTTTGATAATCTAATTGCTGTTTGAGTTAAGTGTGCGTTATTCGCTATATTTGATAATGTATTAGGATTTATCTTTTCTGGATAAAGGTCGTAGATATTATCTATGAATTTTGCAGCAAGGTATTTTCTATCCACTGCACCGAGAATATTAATTGCAACAATTAGATCTTTATTAATATCCTCATTCTCCTCATAAGAGAAATTAGTATCTATTATATTGAATATAGCGTTATCTCGAGTATAGGAGGCTGCTAGTAAACCATAAAAGCTATTAATGTAACTAGCTGATATTTGGAAAAATTTTTGGGCTAACTCAGGTTCTTCAGATTTAATATAGCTCTGAGCAATCCAAAAATTAGCTTGTGCAATATTCTCATCAAGATTTGTAAGCTTCAACTGATTATTAAAATGTTTGATGGCTCTATCTGTATCATTAAATTTTTTTAGAGAAAGCCAACCTTTTAAAAATTCTAAATTTGCAAAAATCTCATTTTCGACTTCTATATTCAGAGTCATCACCTCATAAGCTTCTCTATATCTTTGTTCGGAGATCAATTTTCTTCCAAGATATTCTGATTGGACAGCCCAAAGGGTAGGATTATTAATATTTAATGTATTTTTATATTTATTTAAATGATCATAAGCTTCATTGTAATATTTTTTTTCAATCAGCCATTTGATATTTAAATAATGATATGATGAGTTGTTTTGTAAAATGTCTTCTATTTTATTAAAATCATTTCTTGCAATATGCTCACCCAATTTGATCTTATTGGCAATATTAGCTAGTTGCAGAAAATTTTCATCCAGCAATACTGCAACATCAAATAGTTCATCAAAGGCATCAAGATATAACATTCTATCAAATCTTATTTCTAAATCTTTTTTTGATATACATAAGCTACAATATTGAATAAATTTATCTTTTGCTTCCTTACTAATCCTCATTTTATGCCATGCAGTTTTGTAAGATTCTTTTGCACTATTGTATTTGCCAATTTTAAACTCGTTGATTGATTTGGCAATGTATCCATCTCCACTTTTTGGAGGGTACATTTCAAAGTAACGTGTAACAAAATTTGGTTCTAAGTCATTCAAGATAAGATATTTTTCAATTTTTTTTTGGATTATATCAATGTCTGGCCAATCTTGATTTTTATTCATAAAATCATACATCTCAATAATATTTGGTGATGTATAGGGTGATCGTAAGATATACCAATCAATAATTTTATGTGTGATTTTATTCTTATCAGTCACATATTTATTTTTTAAATGAAGCAAAAATTCAGGGTCTGAGTTGTTATTATTAATTTCTTTGAAAAATTCATAAAAATGAATATATTCTTCCACCTCAATTCCAAAGGTTTCTAATTTTTCATCTTTTACGTGTGGGTAATAAAAACTTTCACCAATTAATTCAATCAAAGATGGTTTTTTTATTGGTATTACAGAGTGATTCTGAGCATATGTTTTATTAATTGTTAATGGTATAAATAAAGAAAAAACAATAATTAGTGCGCCTTTAACATTATTTTTAATTCTTGGTGAGTGGAATAATTTTGTTTTGACTGATATCATTGATTTATATTCATAAATTGTATAATAATATTATTATATAACTAACCAAAAATAATGGAAAAAAAATGTTTAGTGGATCAATTACAGCTTTAGTGACACCCTTCAATCAAGATGGCTCTTTAGATGAAGATAGCTTTGTTAAGCACATTAATTGGCAAATTGAAAATGGGACAAACGGTCTTGTTCCTGTTGGTACGACAGGTGAATCTCCAACATTATCGCATGATGAACACAAACGAGTTGTAGAATTATGCGTTGAAGTTGTAAAAAAAAGAGTACCTGTAATCGCTGGTGCAGGATCAAACAATACAGAGGAGGCCATAGACTTTTTAGAACATGCTTCATCTGTTGGAGCTGATGCAGGTCTGATAGTTACTCCGTATTACAACAAACCAACCCAAGAAGGTATGTATCAACATTTTAAGGTCTTGAATGATGTTTCAAATATTCCATTACTAATTTACAACATTCCAGGTAGATGCATTGTAGATATGTCGATAGAAACAATGACAAGACTATCAAAGTTAAAAAATATAGTAGGAGTAAAAGATGCTACAGCAGATTTATCTCGGACAAGTCTCCAAAGGCATGCAATAGGTAAAGATTTTATTCAATTATCAGGTGAAGATATGACAGCCCTCGCGTTGATGGCTCATGGGGGGCACGGATGTATATCAGTTACATCAAATATTGCACCTAAATTATGTGCTGAGTTTCAGAAAGCTTGTTTGATAAAAGACTATGATAATGCTCTTGCATTACAAGATAAATTGACACCATTACATAAAGCACTTTTCATTGAAACTAGTCCTGCCCCTGTCAAATATGCTCTGAGTTTGTTAGGTTTTTGTAAGGATGTTGTGAGGCTTCCTCTTGTGAATATATCATCTGATACAAAAAAATCAGTCAAAGAGGCTATGGAATTTGCTGGATTAATCTAGTAATAAGAAAATGCCTCAAAATGATGATACCAAAATAATATCCCAGAACAGACGGGCCCGATTTAATTATGAAATAGTTGAAACTATGGAGGCTGGTATTGTTTTAGCCGGATCAGAAGTTAAATCATTAAGGACAAGCAAGGTTAACATTTCAGATACATACGCTGCTCCTGAAAATGATGAAATTAAAATTCATAACTTATTCATTACTGAATACAAAAATTCATCACAAAAAGATACAAATCCAAGACGAATTAGAAAACTCTTATTACACAAACGTGAGATAAAAAAAATACAGGGTTATATTGATCAGAAAGGTTTAACATTAATCCCTCTAAAGCTCTATTTTAACTCAAAAGGAGTTGTAAAAATGGAACTAGCAATAGCAAAAGGTAAAAAGCTTTATGATAAGAGAGAGGCTGAGAAAAAGAGAGACTGGGATAGAAGTAAACAAAGGCTATTAAAAAAAGATCAATAATAATTTTTACATTGATTATTATTAAAAATAGTTATAAACCTAACAAAAATAGGAGTTATCATAATGGCAAGAGTAACTGTAGAAGATTGTATTGATAAAGTTGCGAATAGGTTCGATTTAGTTTTAGTTGCAAGCCATCGTGCAAGAATGATTGCAGGCGGATCGCAAATAACTGTTGCCAGAGATAATGACAAAAACCCTGTTGTTGCTCTCAGAGAAATTGCAGATCATCAGGTTACTCCAGAGGATCTTCGTGAGGAATTAATTCATTCACTTCAGAAGCACGTTGAAGTTGACGAGCCAGAAGAAGATGCCGCACCATCAGTTGAACCGCTAGATACAAAAATATTTGGTGATAAAGTTGACCAAATTGAAGAAGAAAGCGAAAGAATGACCGAAGAAGAATTACTTCGAGGTATGGAAAAAGCAATCGCTGCAGATAGTGGTTACAAGCCACCTAGAATTTAAATTCTATCTCTATCAATTCTAATTACTATATCCCTACTTTTATTGTAAATTATTTTTTTAGATGTATGCTGTAATTGTATACAAATAATTTAAAATTATATGGTTAAAGCAATGTCTAAAGAAAAATTAGGATATTTTACAGAAGAAAAATCAATTGAAGCTGTTATTGAGAGAATATCCTCTGATTGTGATCCAAGATTGAAAGAGGTCATGACCGTGATAATAAAAAAATTGCATGAAGCTGTTAAAGAAATAGAACCAACTCAAGATGAATGGATGAAAGCAATTATGTTTCTAACTGAAACAGGACACAAAACTGATGATTGGCGACAGGAATATATTCTTTTATCTGATATTCTTGGAGTATCAATGCTTGTAGATGCCATTAATAGCAGGAGGCCTAATGGGGCATCAGAAAATACTGTCCTCGGACCATTCCATATCGAGGGTGTTCCTGAAACAAAAATGGGATCTAATATCAGTCTTGATGGGAAAGGTGAACCTATGTATGTTCATGGTAATATCCTTGATATTGATGGTAATCCAATATCAGGAGCTCAGATTGATATCTGGCAAGCGAACGAAGACGGTTTTTATGATGTCCAACAAAAAGGAATTCAACCGGACTTTAATCTCAGAGGTAAATTTTTTACAGAAGCTGATGGTAAGTATTTTTTTAAATCAGCAAAACCAAGATACTACCCTATACCAGACGACGGTCCTGTTGGTAAATTACTTGCATCGATGGGGAGGCATCCATTTCGTCCAGCACACTTCCACTACATAGTTCAAAAAGAAGGTTATCAAACTCTGACAACTCATTTGTTTGACCCAAACGATCAATATATAAATTCTGATGCTGTTTTTGGTGTTAAAGAGAGCTTGATGGCAAATTTTAAGCTAATAAATGAAATAAAGAAAATGAATGAGCATGGATTTGACAAGCCATACTATGATGTTGAATATGATTTTGTCTTAGCCAAGATATAAATAATGATAAGTAATAAAGTAAGTATTATTGGTGCTGGTATTACAGGTATCACAACTGCTTACTACTTAGCCAAAGCAGGGATTGATGTCGAGATTATTGATAGAGAAGAATATCCTGCAATGGGAACATCATACGCAAATGGTGGTCAAATATCTGTATCCAATTCTGAGACATGGAATTCCTATAGAAATATTTGGAAAGGAATTAAATGGATAACAAATAAAAGTGCTCCGCTGAGAATAAATATCACTCCAAGTTGGGATAAGTATTCGTGGTTAATCAAATTCTTGAGCGAGATTCCAAACGCTGATAAAAATACTATAAAAACTTGTTTAATGGCTATTGAGTCACGTGAATTATATAAAAAAATAGAACTTGAAGAAAATATTAACTTCGACTCAGTAAAAAAAGGAATTTTACATTTTTATAAATCACAAAAAGAATTTGATCATGCTCTAAAAGCAAACCAAATTTATAGTCAAGCAGGTTTGAAAAGAGAAGTCTTAACCACAGAAGAAATTTATAATCTAGAACCATCGCTCGCCAAAAACAATATTATAGGAGGTCTTTATACCAAAAGTGATTTTACTGGTGACATCCATAAATTTTGTCAGGAATTGGCAAATAAACTTAAAAAAGAATATCGAGTAAAAATATT
>JAYPSX010000050.1:5729-7530 GCA_038133315.1 Hyphomicrobiales bacterium | reverse complement strand
ATCTTTGATTGAAAAAGTTCCAGATAAAAAAGATGTGATAGGCCTGCTCATTAAGTCTCTAGGTGTGGTTGGGCCTAAAAGAGGTAACATTAAATATGGACCTTGTGAAAATCCCCACATTCCCAAAGTTTGACCAAAGTCTTCTCTATGCCTTTCAAGTCCAATGTTAGACGCCACATCTATAAAGCCAAATAATCCAATCGAGGTGTTAATAATAAATCGAGTAAAGTCGTTTACAGCTAATCCTGGCTTGCCTTGCAATAATTGATTAATCGTATTGTCCACCTCATTTATGTTTTTGAAGAAATTTGTAATCCCAGTTTGAACAAATTGGGGGGTGATTAATTCATATGTTTCAGCTACTGGTTTTGCAAAGTTATTGTCTATAGCTTCATTAAAATTCCAGATCCCACGATTTAAATTCTCAAAAGGATCCTTATCAGCTAAAAGTGGCTGGGAAGATAAAACTAAGATACAGAATAAATATTTAGAGAATAAGTTTGGTAACATTTTCTTTAATTTCTTTCAGAGCTCGAGCTGACTTAAAATTAGGTAATGATTGTAATGCAATAGATCTTGAAATTGTACCCAAGCATTTAATGTCTTTTAAAAATTTATTGTCCCTATCAGTATAAGTATCCAATAATTCATTGCATTTTGGGCACCTTTCACCAGTCATATTATTAATATATCCCAAAATGGGTATTCCAAGCTTTTGTAAAGCAATTTTAGACTTATCAGTATCACTTAAAGATAAAATATGACTGGTTGTTACTAGGATAGCTGCTGTTGGTTTAATTTCTTTAGCCACAGTAAGATAGGAATCACCTGTCCCAGGAGGCATATCCACTATCAAAAAATCTAAATCTTCCCAGTCAGTAACCTGAATAATTTGCTTAAGAGCATTGCTTAACATTGGTCCACGCCAAATAACTGCTTGATTGGAAAGCATCATAAATCCCATGGAGTTAATCTTTATATTTTGTGAAATAATTGGTTTAAGTTTCTTCTGTCCATTAATTTCAAAACTTTCTGGCTTAGAGTTTTCTAAATTAAATAATAAATGCTGACTAGGGCCATAAATATCCGCATCCAAAAGACCAACTTTATATTCTTCTGAAAGAGATATTGCCATGTTCGCAGCAATTGTTGATTTCCCAACACCCCCTTTGGCAGAAGCAATTGCTAAAATGTGTTTAATATTCATCATGGAGTAAGAATTTTCATATAATAGCATTCTCTAAGGTAATAATTTGAACGATACAACTAAGAATATTCTCGCTACTTGTGCGCTTCCATATACCAATGGTCCCATTCATATTGGCCACATGCTAGAACACATACAAGCTGACATATGGGTTAGAAATCTAAGGTTGGAAGGAAAGCCTGTTTTTTTCTTTTGCGCAGACGATACGCATGGAACTGCAACCATGATTCGAGCTGAAAAATTGAATAAAACACCAGAAGAATTAATAAAGGATGATAGGTTATCTCATGAGGAATCCTTCAAGAAATTTAATATCTCTTTTGATAACTACTATACAACGCATTCAGCAGAGAATAAGCGGTTTTGCAATGAAATCTATCTAAGCGCTAAACAAGCTGGATTAATATATAAATCAACCATCCAACAATATTACGATCAAGAAAAGAATATGTTTCTTGCAGATCGTTTTATATCCGGTACCTGTCCGAAATGTAAAACACCAAATCAACATGGTGATAACTGTGAAGCATGCGGATCAACTTATTCTCCAAGAGAGCTAATAAATCCAATTTCAAAATATTCTGATTCGAAGCC
>JAYPSX010000050.1:3418-5719 GCA_038133315.1 Hyphomicrobiales bacterium | reverse complement strand
CTTAAAGATACTGAACAAATATTTTTTGATTTGGGTGCAACGAAAGATTTTCTTTCTCAATTCTTAACCACTTGCAGCATGCAAGATTCAGTAAAAAATAAACTAAATGAATGGGTTGATGGAGATATGCAGAGCTGGAATATTTCTAGGGATGCGCCCTACTTTGGTTTTGACATTCCCGAAGAACAGAATAAGTTTTTTTATGTCTGGGTTGATGCTCCTATTGGTTATTTCGCGAGTATTCAAAACTGGGCAAATAAACAGGGTCTTGATTTTGATGACTTATGCTCTAAAAATTCTAACAGTGAACTCCATCACTTTATCGGAAAAGATATTATTTATTTTCATGGGCTTTTTTGGCCAGCCCTTCTAAAAAACTCGCCTTACTTGGAACCTACTCAAATACATGCGCACGGATTCTTATCGATAAATGGTGAAAAGATGTCCAAATCTAAGGGGACATTTATAACTGCTGATGATTTTTCAGAACATTATGATCCTGAACTCCTCAGGTATTACTTTGCCTCCAAGTTAAATAATAAAATTGAAGATATAAACTTTGATACATCTGAATTTATTCAAAAAATTAATACAGATATCGTGGGTAAATTCCTTAATATAATCTCAAGATCAATGCCTTTTGTTAAGAAACATAACGGCGATATTGAAGATATCTCATTAGATACTCAATTGTTGGCAAATCAAACTAGAAAGCTAAAACCTTTATCAAAGCTCTACCATGAAAAAGATTATTCAAAAGTTATTAGATTGGTTATGGAGAGCGCTGATGAGATAAATGCTTATATAAATATAAATGAACCATGGAAGAAAGATAATAGAGATGCAATTTATATTGCTCTTACAGCTTTAAATGCATTCAAAAATATTGCTTTAGCATTGTTACCAGTAATGCCAAATCTCACAACTAGGATTTTTAAAATCATTGGTAACTTTAATTACACTGATTATGAAACAAGGATTGTAAATATTGATTTTGAAAACTATGAACCACTAATGTCGCGAATAGATGATGAAGGATTTAAAAAAATGAATGAGACAATTACAGAAACTAAAAATAATTTTGCTTCAATTGAAGATTTTATGAAAATTGACCTCAGAGTCGCAAAGGTAATAGATGCATCAGCGGTAGATGGTGCAGATAAACTTTTACGGTTGACCCTAGATGTCGGTGAACTCGGTGAGAGAATAGTATTTGGGGGAATTAAATCAAGATATAGTCCTGAGTCATTGATTGATAAGCTCGTTGTGTTAGTGTTTAATTTAGCTCCAAGAAAAATGCGTTTTGGATTATCCGAGGGGATGGTGCTAGCCTCAAGTGATGAAGAAGGAGGTATTTTTCTTCTTTCACCAGATAATGGAGCAAAACCCGGACAGAAAATAAAGTAATGATTGAAAAAGATATAATTGTTATAGGTGCTGGTCCAGTTGGGCTATTTACAGTCTTTGAAGCAGGTTTACTTGGCCTTAATTGCCATTTAATAGACAATCTTGATAGGGTCGGAGGACAATGCACAGAACTTTATCCTGAAAAACCTATTTACGATATTCCTGGCGTACCCTTTCAAACAGCACAACAGCATATCGATGCTCTTCTTGAGCAAATTAAACCTTTTGAATATGGCCTCACGCTCTCAGAAAGAATAGATACTATAGAAGAACTATCCTGTGAGAATGGAATTTCAACTTGGTACTTAAAAACTAATGAAGGCACTGAATTCAAGACAAAAAATATACTAATAGCCGCAGGAGCTGGTTCATTCGAACCTCGTCGACCCCCAAATATCGAGGATCCAGATAGATTTTTAAATAAAGGTGTAACCTACGCTGTAAAAAATAAATCTACCTACAAGAATAAAACAGTTTTTATATTTGGTGGCGGAGATTCAGCATTAGATTGGGCTGTGGAGTTAGCCAATGATACTAAAAAACTTTTCCTGGTTCACAGGAGAGATGCTTTCCGTGGAGCACAGCACACCGAGAGTCAAATGAGAGAGCTGGTAGGAAATGGAAAAATTGAATTAATGACACCTTTCCAAATTGAATCAATCCTCGGTAACAATCATGTTGAAGGAGTCGCAATAAAAAATTTTGATACAAAAGAAGTATTAAACTTCGAAGCAGATGAATTATTATTTTTATTTGGACTTAATAAAAAGCTTGGTCCAATACTAGATTGGGAAGTTGAATTACATGAAAAGAAAATTTTAGTAAATACAGAAAACTTTCAAACAAATAAAAATGGAATTTTTGCTGTAGGCGACATCAATCACTATCCGGGAA
>JAYPSX010000050.1:0-3408 GCA_038133315.1 Hyphomicrobiales bacterium | reverse complement strand
TTTTCATGAAACTACGTTAGCTGTTCAAGAGGCTTTTAGAAGATTGCATCCTGGTGAACGCGTTCCATTTGGATACACAACCTCAAATACTAAGCTTCAAAGAAAACTCGGAGTTACAGAATAAATAGAGAGCTAGCTAAAACTATTGAGGGCCTCCTTCCTCAATATCAATGTGGAAGATGTGATACCCCAGGTTGTCGTGACTATGCTATCGAAATAGCTGAAGGAAAGCCCTATAACAGATGTGTTCCGGGCGGCAATGAGACTTTATTAAATATTATCGATTTACTTAAACCGACTCAGATAATGGCTCTTGACCTGTCTTACGGCCCAACAATTCCTGATCAGATAGCAAATATTATTGAGGAAGAATGCATTGGATGCAAGAAGTGTATTGATGCTTGTCCTGTAAATGCCATTCATGGAGCCCCAAATCTTATGCATTCAGTTATTGCGGATATTTGCACTGGTTGTGAATTGTGCATTCCACCTTGCCCAGTAGATTGTATTGAACTTATTAGCACAAACAATAATGAACTGGTGAATGCTAAAAGTAGGTCTGCTGAACTGTATGAGATAAAGGAAAGAATCAATCAGAAATCAAGAATTAAAATAACTCATTCAAAAAAAGAAAACATAGATTTAGCAAATGAAATTAATAAGAAGCTAGGAAATCGAAATATTGATAAAGAAGAAAGGCTTAAAATATTACAAGCCAAACTTCTTAATAAGAAGAACTAGTTAACACTTCTTTTATAAAAATTTGATATGGCGTAGTGTTAAGTTCATTCGCGCGCTTTAATAGACTTTCGACCCTGGTCCCGATAGAGCGTAATTCTTGATCTAGATCTTCTTCATTTCTATTTAAAACATCTTTTGTGAGCCCTATAACACCTCCTGCATTAATCATGGCATCAGGGACGTAAATAATATTTTTATCATGAAGCAATAGATCAGATTTTGGAGTGAGCAGCTGATTATTAGCGCCACCAATAACGTACTTAGCCTTTAGTTTAGAAATATTTATTTCGTTTAAAATCCCGCCCACTGCACATGGCGAAAATACATCAATTTTTTCTGAAAAAATATCGTTGGAAACAATACAGCCAAGTTTTTTGGCTTCGAATAATTTGTCTTGGTTTGTATCCGATATATAAACGCATGATCCTTGCCCAAGTAAAAGATTAGCCAATTTAAGACCAACGTTCCCTGCTCCTTGAATACCAATCGTTGCATTGTTGAGTGGAGTATTATGAGTAGTTAATACCTTTTCAATAGCATAAAAAATGCCTTTAGCAGTATAAGAGGAAGGATCAACATTATCAAAAACATGCCTAGAGAACTTTCCTACGGTTTGAATATCTTCAAGGGTTATACCAATATCCTCAGCAGATAAATAATCGCCACCAATAAGATTTAAAAAATCTGCAAAAGACTTTAGTAATTTATCTGTTTTTTGAATATTGTTAGCAAATATAATCGCTTTCCCTCCTCCAAATGGGACATTAGCAGCTATATTTTTTTCAGTCATGCCTCTCGATAATCTCAATACATCATTAAGACCATCTAAGAAATTAGAATAGTTTTGAAAGCGACAGCCACCAATTGCAGGGCCTAGTTTTGTGGAATGAATGGCAACTATTGATCTTATATTAGTATCACTATCTTCATACAAATAAACTTTCTCATGTTGAAATTCAGGATGACTACTTACCCTTAGGCCATCAAATGATTGGTTAGATATTTCTTGAAAAATCATAGTTTAAAAGTTGGTGAAGAGTATTATAGTGTAATAGAAATGTTGATAAAAAATAGATTTAGAAAATATTTACCTGTCGTTATAGATTTAGAAACAGGTGGCTTTGATCCCTCAAAAAATCCCATACTTGAAATAGCAATGCAATTTATTGAAATTAATAATAATAAGTTCATTTTAGGTGAAGGAATTAGATACCATGTGATTCCTGAAAGTCAATTAGAGATTGATCCAGACTCGTTAGAGTTTACCAAAATTCATCTCAATCATCCTCTGCGCCAAGCTATTGCTACAGAAGAAGCCATTAAAAATATATGCAAGCTCGTAAATAAACAAAGAAGCAAAGAAGAATGCTCAAGAGCTATATTGGTAGGTCATAATGCCCATTTTGATCTATCTTTTTTACAAGCCAACATAGAAAGATACGATATTAAAAACTCTCCCTTTCATCCATTTTCAGTTATTGATACTGTTTCACTAGGGGCAGCTTTTACTGGCCAAACTGTTCTTGCCCGAATTGCCAAGGAGTTATCAATTGACTATGACAATGATCTTGCTCACTCAGCAGCTTATGACGCTGAAATTACTGCAAAAGTTTTTTGCGATCTGTTGAATAAAATCTAATTGACAATGATTCTCATTCTCATTTAATATTAATGAGTGATTATTTGCAGCTGTCAAAATATTAACTCCAATACTCTTGAAGAAATGCTTTTTCAAGGCTATACAATCGAAGAAATAATTAAAGAGACATGTATTACCCAAGAATGTGGATCATGCATAGGAACACTTGAAGAATACAAACATTTTTTTGTATCAAAAAATAAGCGAATATTTGCAAGAGCTATAGCTTAATAGCAGTCTAAAAATTTATTGTCTGCCAGGGTTTGGAACAAACTACTACCTCATCTCCAACTCTTTCTTTATAGTACAAAAATCTAGCAATTACCCCGCTAAACTTACTTGGTAAATTTCCTGTAATTGCTAGGTATTTTGTTTTCAGTTTATCTTGAATGCTTTTTGCTTCGCATATGGACATGGAAACTTTTACAAGCCCAAAAACTTTTACTAGATCACCAGTTAAAATTAAGAGATTTAATTTGCGATCCTTTAGTTCTTCTAAAATATTCGGATTGAAAACATGAGCTTCATGAAATAAAGAGCCGCTTTCATCTTCGCAAATATAAGAAAAACTTGTTGAATGATATGGATTGCCTGAGGGCCTAACATGAATTACTGCATCTCCTAACTCATAAGAAACATTTCTTTTAACTACTGTAATATTAGAAAATCCAAACTTAACAAGAATTTTTTTTGCATGCGATGTTGTAAAAATAGGAATATTTCTATCGAACAATAAAAAAGAATCAGGATCCAAATGATCTGAAAAATGAGCAGTTAAGATTATATGGGTAACACTATTCTTGTTAATTCGTTTATTTAGAATATGTTCATGATCAGCTTGTCTCTTAAGCAGAAAACCATTTTTAGGAAATTTTTGACAATCTGTTAACCATGGATCAACAGCAATTAATGCATCATTTGTTTTATATACCCAACCCTGGTAGTCATCAGCTTTTATAACCTGCATACTTGATATCTTTACATAAATGAGAAGCATTACCAATATGATAATGATAATCATTTAAAAA
>JAYPSX010000049.1:5801-7534 GCA_038133315.1 Hyphomicrobiales bacterium | reverse complement strand
GTGCCATATAACGTCTAAATATTATTGCTTTTCTGCGTATATCAATTATCTCTTCTCTATGCTGTGTATTTGGGTTTTCTATTATATTTTCTTCAATATTATCAGTCCTTTCATCAAGTGATGCGAGAACTGGTTCCATTCTTTTGAACAGTCTTTCTACTAGAATACAGATGAATTCCGCCGTACTTTTAGGACCAAGTCCATTATTAATACTATCTTCTATATCACCGATTGCCCTTAACTTTCTTTTTCTCAACGAAATAATACCTCTTCTATCAACCCACAGTCTGATAGATACCATATCTTCAGGTTGAGAATTATCATTAAGATTTGCGCCTCTTAATATAAGTAAAATCCCATCATTTATCTCTGTTATTCTTGGTCTTGTCTCATCTTCCAAAAGCGCCCGTAAGACCAATGGTTCCATTTTAGGGAATTCCTTTTCTATCCATTTTTTTGTATCTGGATGATTAGCATCAAGATGTACCCATGCAGGTTTTGGAGAATTTATTGAGCTTTGTATTTCACTAGAAGTAAGTTTTTTTCCTCCTCCATTTTCATCAAATTCATAAGCTGCCAGTATATGTTCACTCATTTATCACCTGTTATTTAATAGTAATATTTAATAATTTCTCACGATAGATAAACCAAAGATATCATTAATCAAAATAGTTTTTTTCTTCTGTAATTTATAGGATGATCATTTGGAACCATTAAACCGCTGACATCCAACTGCAAATTAACGTATGATTTAGCTAGTTCTATAGCACAACTGTACCCTTCAAGTACCGGTATATCCCAACCACGTTCAGATAGACCTCTTTCAAGAAAGGGTTTGAGCCAAAATGCCGCAGAACAACCTAATGTAATCACTTCTGCTCCATCTTCTTGAATTGCTGCGATGGATTCTTTAATTGCTGTATCTAACATATTTGATCTCTGCCCAGAAAGTGCTCGTTTTTTTTCTTCATGAATTGGTTCATTAACTGTTACCCCTGGTCTGGGTAGAGGAAAATTTAAATTTCTAATAGACGCACACCTATCAGTCATACGATGACTAATAACAAGATCATAATAATACATATTATGTAGATCTGATATATCAATTACACTAAATTTATTACCTAACAGAGTTGCAAAATGAAATTGTGAATGAGCACAAGAGGTAACAGGTATATTATATTTTTTTGCAATTTCACGTGACTCCTTAAAGCCAGGCTCTCCTCCTCCCAGCAAAACAATCGCATTGTATTTACCACTTTCACATGCTTCTTTAACAATTGGAAGGCGTGCTGCACTTGCATATGCAAACTCTTCTCGGGTTTCTACCGGCCAATCCCCATATGATGATATTGCTCCATTATGAAGATCCCAATCAACGTCATTAAGGAGATGTTTTATATCATTATAATTCATTAATCGAGACTCCTTTGGTCCCTCCATTGCCCTGTGGGCATATGGAGAGTCTGCCGGCAAACTAAAAGCATTTAAAAGAAAGAATTTGTATTTTTTATTATCTGACATTAATTGATTATTTATATAAATATTAGTTATGTCTATCTTTATTATTGAATTGATATTTTTTTAAAATTTATACTCAATATCGATAATAATATGAATTTAATCGCTTAAACAGATTAACTTCAAAATAAGTTTTTAATTCTTTATAAAGTGTTTTTGAATTAGTATTAATATAGTGTATCTTTTTTCAAACTGAAATTTGTAAATATACC
>JAYPSX010000049.1:0-5701 GCA_038133315.1 Hyphomicrobiales bacterium | reverse complement strand
TGAATTAGTATTAATATAGTGTATCTTTTTTCAAACTGAAATTTGTAAATATACCGAGCCTGGACAACTTAAAAAAAAAGAAGATAAATTAAATACCAAGTTAAAAAAATGTTTGATAATAAGAATATACTAATTACTGGCGGAACTGGCTCATTTGGTCAAAAGATTACGAATACAATCCTTTCTCAATTCAAACCAAGAAGACTAATAATCTTATCCCGTGATGAATTAAAACAATTCGAGATGCAGCAAAAATTTGATGCCCCCTGTATGAGATATTTCATAGGTGATGTAAGAGATTATGACCGATTAGAAATAGCTTTCTCAGATGTAGACTATGTAATCCATGCCGCTGCCCTCAAACAAGTACCTGCAGCTGAATATAATCCAATGGAATGTATCAAAACAAATATACACGGAGCTGAAAACGTTATTAGAGCCTCAATAAAAAACAATGTCGATAAAGTGATAGCACTATCAACTGATAAAGCAGCCTCTCCAATTAATCTTTACGGAGCTACGAAACTTGTTTCAGACAAATTATTTGTTGCAGCAAATAATATTGTTGGTAAATACAAGACTAGGTTCTCAGTTGTTAGATATGGAAATGTTATAGGGTCAAGAGGGTCAGTAGTTCCTTTCTTTGATAAACTAATTAAGAATGGAGCAGAGGAATTACCTATTACAGATGAAAAAATGACTCGTTTTTGGATTACACTTCAACAGGGAGTAGACTTTGTAATAAAAAACTTCGAAAGAATGCAAGGTGGAGAAATTTTTGTACCTAAAATTCCTTCTATAAGAGTCGTAGATCTAGCTGACGCTATGGCACCAAAACTTCAAAAAAAAATAATTGGGATTAGACCAGGTGAGAAGTTACATGAGGTAATGTGTCCAAGAGATGACTCCCATTTAACGATTGAATTTCAAGATTTTTTCATAATTTGTCCAGCAATTAAATTTCATAATTCAGAAGTAAATTATTATACCACACCATTAGGGGAAGAAGGTGTATTAGTAGACAAAGACTTTGAATACAATTCTCTTATAAATGAGAGGTTTCTCTCTACTGATGAAATTATGACGGAAAACCAGTTAGCTGGTTTTTAGTAAAAACAATTAGGTTCTCTAATTTAAATAGAGGAAATTCATTATGATAAGATATGGGCAACAGGATATTACAGATGATGATATAGAGTCTGTTGTTTCAATACTTCGTTCAGATTTTCTAACTCAGGGACCGGCAATACCAAATTTTGAGTATGAAATTTCAAATTATGCAGGTGCAAAATATTCTGTTGCTGTAAATAGTGCAACATCTGCACTTCATATAGCTTGCCTCGCTCTAAACCTAGGTCCAGGTGATTTTTTATGGACAAGCCCTAATTCTTTTGTGGCATCAGCAAATTGTGGTGTTTATTGTGGTGCAAATGTTGATTTTGTAGATATTGATGCTGATACAAATAATATGTGCCCAATCAAGCTTCATAAAAAACTAATTGAAGCTAAAAAAGTTGGACGCTTGCCTAAAATTGTTATTCCAGTCCATCTTGGTGGTCACTCATGTGATATGGAAAAAATATATGACCTCGGAAAAGAATTTGGGTTCAGCATAATTGAAGATGCATCCCACGCAATTGGTGCAACCTACAAAAATCGCCGTGTTGGTTGTTGTCAATATAGTGATATCGCTATCTATAGTTTTCATCCAGTCAAAATTATTACTACAGGTGAAGGTGGCATTGCTCTCACAAATAATCCTATATTAGATCAAAAAATGAGATTATCTAGATCTCACGGTATCACTCGAGATCCAAAACAAATGTCATTTATTCCAGATGGACCATGGTACTATGAACAAATAAGTCTGGGATTTAATTATCGTATAACTGATATTCAAGCAGCTCTGGGGATTAGTCAACTAAAGAGGGTTGACTCATATATTCAAAAGCGAAGAAAAATTGTTGATATATACAATAAAGAATTTAAAAAATTACCCTTAATGTTGCCTTCGGAATTGTCATATTGTCAATCATCATGGCATCTATATATTATAAGATTAAAATTGGATGAAATTCAAAAAACACTTAGAGAAGTTCATGAGGAATTATTAAGTTATGAAATTGGGGTAAATCTCCACTACATTCCAATACACACTCATCCATACTATCAAAAAAGGGGTTTTAAAAAGGGCGATTTTCCTCAATCAGAAAAATTTTATTCACAGGCAATAAGTTTACCCATTCATCCGACTTTAAAAAAAGAAGAACAAAATAAAATCATAGCCGCCGTTAAGGAAATAATCCAATGAATGTTGCTATTATCCCAGCGAGAGGAGGAAGTAAGAGAATACCAAGAAAAAATATAAAATCTTTCTGTGGTAAACCAATTATCGCATGGTCAATAGAAACAGCACTTAACTCAAAATGTTTTGAGAAGGTAATTGTTTCTACGGATGATGAGGAAATTGCATCGATTGCAAGATCTTATGGTGCTGAGATACCATTCATTCGAAGTAATGAGCTAGCTGATGATTTTACACCTACAAAATATGTTGTAACAGATGTAATAAAATGGTTAAACACAAATTCTATTGTGCCAAAATTTGTATGTTGTATATACCCTACTGCGCCTTTTTTAAAATTTGAATATCTCATTAGTGGTTTGAAGTTCTTAGAAGAAGGAGAGTGTCATTTTTCTATGTCGATTGCAAAATATCCGGCACCAATACAAAGAGCATTTACATTAGAAGAAATGAATAAACTATCGATTCTTAACCCAGAATATGCAGAAACTAGAACACAGGATTTAAAGGTGACATTTCACGATGCTGGACAATTTTACTGGGGCAAATCTGAGTCGTGGTTGGAACATATTCCAATATTCTCAAATAATACTATTGGTATTGAGATACCAACTCATCTTGTTCATGATATTGATACCATTGATGATTGGATTAGAGCCGAGTATATGTTCACAACAATTTTGAATAGTAACTCGTGATTAAATCTATGGCGGAGAGAGAGGGATTCGAACCCTCGATAGTATTGCTACTATACACGCGTTCCAGGCGTGCGCCTTCAACCACTCGGCCACCTCTCCATATTATTAATCGCTGATAATGTTTTTACACGAATTTGGTAATTCAGACAATAACATCCATTCTTTTATCTTAGTTGAGTTGGATTCGAAAACTTTATCTTTTTGCAACCATGATTGGAGTTCTTTGCCACAACCATCACCTTGCTTTATGGGTGCTTGATTAATGCAATCCTTAGATCCTTCAGGACATGTTAGTCTGACATGAAAATGTTTATAATGCCCTCCCCACGGACGAATTTTAGTTAACCAATCCGTGTCTCCTTTTTTAATGGCCATTTTACAAATTTCATTTTTAATAAGGGGATTTACGAAAACTCTGGCAACTCTATCATTTTTTGAAGTTATTTTTAGCAAATAGTATTGATAATCAGTCCATAATTTATTATTAATTTCTCTTTGGTTTGGTGATAAGAGTGACTTCGGATTATATGTTTCAAGTTTAAACCTGTCCATTTGAAACTCAGGTTTCTTTTCATAATATATATCAACATCTAAACCATTTTGGTGACTCTTATGTCCATAAGGCATTGGTCCCCCTCTCGGCATTGATAGATCCCCAATTAGAAGTCCATTGCCATATTCATTGAAAATTTTTTCCGAAGTAAGTTCTATAAATTCAATTAAATCAGGATGCCCCCAAAACCTATTTCTAGATGGTTTAAGTACATCATAATGCTCGGCATGACTTGCTAAATAGACACCCCCCGACAAACATCCTTTTGAATATGACCCAATACTTTCGGAGCTTGAACTAGACTCTGTTCTAATTTTATAAAAAATTTCACTAGCATATTCATTTGCAACTATACTTGCAGGAAATTGAGTTGATAAAACTAAACAAATTATAATAATTTTTAAGAGGGTATTCATAAAATTACTTTTAATTATTTTTATTAATAATCAGCTTTAAGAGCAGCTATAAATGCTTCTTGGGGAATTTCTACCTTTCCATATTTTCTCATTTTTTTCTTACCCTTTTTTTGCTTTTCAAGTAATTTTCTCTTACGTGTAACATCACCACCATAACATTTTGCGGTAACATCTTTTCTCACAGCTGATATTGTTTCTCTTGCAATTACCCTACCACCTATCGCCGCTTGCAGCGGAATCTTAAATAGATGTCTGGGAATGAGTTCTTTCAATTTTTCTATAATTATTCTACCTCTATTTTCTGCGACACTTCTGTGTACAATCATTGCTAATGCATCCACAGATTCTTCATTAACAAGGATTTGCATTTTTACAAGATCTGATGTTTGATAATTTGAAATTGTGTAATCAAAACTTGCATAACCTTTTGAAACTGATTTAAGTTTATCATAAAAATCAAATACAACTTCATTTAGCGGCAATTCGTAATTTATGATAGCTCTGCTCCCTGAAAAACTGAGCTCTTTTTGCTTTCCTCTTCTTTCCTCACATAATTTTAATATGACACCTAAATATTCATCAGGAACAATTATGGAAGCACTAATCCAGGGCTCTTCAATTCTAGATATTTTCTCTTGTTGAGGCAAGTCTACCGGATTGTGAAGTTCTATTTTACTGCCGTCCGTAGTATAAACGTCATATATAACGCTAGGAGCAGTAGTTACTATATCAATATCATATTCTCGATCAATCCTTTCGCAGATTATTTCTAAGTGTAACAAACCAAGAAAACCACACCTATATCCCAACCCTAGTGCAGCTGATGTTTCTTTTTCATATTGAAAACTTGAGTCGTTTAAACTTAATTTTTCAATAGCATCACGCAGCCCTTCAAAATCTGATGTATCTTGAGGATATAATCCACAAAAAACAACTGGTTGTGCTGGCTTAAATCCATCCAAAGCAATATCACAAGGTGTTTTTGCATCTGTAATGGTATCGCCGACTCTCATATCTGAAACTTGTTTAATTGATGCAGTAAAAAAACCAATTTCTCCAGGACCAAATTGATCTTGCATTTTTTGTTTTGGTTGGAATATACCCATTCTTTCAATTTGGTAAACAGCACCATTTGACATCAGTTTTATTTTTTGTCCTTTTTTTATGGTGCCCTCATAAACTCTGAACAAAACAACAACGCCAAGGTATGTATCATACCAGGAATCAACCAGAAGCGCTTTTAATGGCTTACTTGAGTCACCTTTGGGTGGTGGAAGATTTTCTATAATTTTTTCGAGTAAATTTTCTATACCAATACCCGTTTTAGCAGAGATTTCGATTGAGTCACTTGTGTCAAGACCTATCACGTCTTCGATTTGTGATTTCACTCTCTCTGGATCAGCAGCAGGTAAATCAATTTTATTTAGTGCAATTAAAATATCATGATTATTTGATATGGATTGATAAACGTTTGCCAAAGTTTGTGCTTCCACCCCCTGACTTGCGTCAACTACAAGGATTGAACCCTCACATGCTGCTAATGATCTGTTAACCTCATACGCAAAATCAACGTGACCAGGTGTATCAATTATGTTGAGTGTATATTCTTTTCCATCCTTAGACTTATAATTGAGGGTTACGGCCTGGGCTTTGATTGTGATGCCTCTTTCTCTTTCAAGATCCATTGAGTCGAGAACCTGCTCTTTCATCTCACGTTGATCAAGGCCTC
>JAYPSX010000048.1:3935-7633 GCA_038133315.1 Hyphomicrobiales bacterium | reverse complement strand
GCTTCATATAGCATCTGCTTTCTCTTATCCATCTCATCATTTATAACGAGGGAGGTCTCTTGGTTTTGTCTTTCATCTATGAGAAAATCCTGCCATTGCCCTTCTCCTTCATCTGAAATGAGCGTGTTTAATGATGAATCTCCACCAAGACGTCTATTCATATCAACAACATCAGTTTCTGTTACTCCAAGATTTTCAGCGATGTGAGCAATTTGTTCAGGTCTTAAATCACCGTCGTCAACTGCTTGGATATTATTTTTTATTTTTCTTAGGTTAAAGAACAATTTCTTTTGATTTGCTGTAGTTCCCATTTTTACTAGGCTCCAAGAACGAAGCACGTACTCTTGAATAGCTGCTTTTATCCACCAAATCGCATATGTAGCTAGTCTAAATCCTTTGTCTGGATCAAATCTTTTTACTGCCTGCATCAACCCTATATTCCCTTCTGCGATTACATCACTGAGAGGAAGCCCATAACCTTTATAGCCCATAGATATCTTAGCAACTAATCTTAAATGACTTGTTACAAGTTTATGGGCAGCTTCTGTGTTGCCTTCCTTGCTTAGTTGGTTTGCTAAGTCAATTTCTTCTTCTTGTGATAGTAGTGGAAATTTCTTAATTTCCTTTAAGTATAGAGCTAGACTATCTTCACTAGCAATTACTGGCATATTACCGTACATTAGTTATTTAATCTCCTTTATTTAACCTAAATGTAGAGAGCATAATAAAATACACCTATATTAGATCTCTGACAATATGTTTTTTAATATTACTAAATCAAGTGGCAAAGCAGCTTCAAATGTCATAGTTTCATTATTAGAGGGATGTAAAAATGTTATTTTTGATGAATGCAGAGCGTGCCTATCTAAATTAAATAATTGCGTTCTACTATTTTCACTCATCATCTTTGTCTTTGTTATAAAGCCTTTTCCATATTTTTTGTCACAAACTACTGGGTTCCCAATATGTTCAAGGTGGACCCTAATTTGATGCGTTCTGCCTGTATATAATTTACAACGTATTAAAGATGCTAATGGTTCATTGTTACTTGTATGGTATTTTTCAATAATTTGATAATCTGTGATAGCCTTCCTACCTTTTTCAGGGTTCATCGTAACGGAGATTTTTGTTCTATCATTATCACTTCTAGATAGTTGTGTTTCAATTCTCCCTTTTTTTAATTTTGGCACCCCCCATACAAAAGCAAGATAAATTCTCTCCAGGTTTCCTGTTCTACCATGATCTTGAAATTGCTGCGATAGATGCACGTGTGATTTATCATTTTTTGCAATTAGCATTAATCCACTCGTATCTTTGTCAAGTCTATGCACTATGCCTGGTCTTAGATGTCCACCAATTCCAGATAGTCTATCACCACAATGATGCATTATTGCATTAACAAGTGTTCCTGAATTTACTCCTGCTCCAGGGTGAACAACAAGATTTGGTTGTTTGTCAATTACTAAAAGATCATCATCTTCATATATAATATTAATTGGAATATTCTCAGGCTCTATTAGTTCTGTCTTTAGTGGTGGGATTGTAATTATTATATTTTCATATTCACCGGTTAGCTTCTTATTTTTTTGTGTAACAAGATTATTATTTAACAAAATTGCCTTGTTAGAAATTAAGTCTGTAATTCTTTGTCTGCTCAGGTCAGTATTTTGACTCAGGTACTGATCTATTCTTTTGCCGCAATCAGATTTATTTGTTATAAGGTTGATTGTAATATTATTTTTTATCATCTTTTTAGAGTATGAACGAAATTGAAAACACAGAACAAAATATAAGATCCACTCGTGGTCTTAAGATTGCAATATTTATTATGACTTTATTGCTCATTGTTGGATTTTGTGTTGTTTTTTTAACAATAGGTTACAGATTATCAAATAATTCATCAGTTACGCAAGATATTACATCGTCAAATTTAGCAATTGAGATTGAACAAAAGGAAGAAATTTTTTCATTTAGTAGTGATCAAAAATATATTCACATCCTCACAGTTGATGATGAAAAAAATTATACTGTTTACAACATCGACAAAAGATCAAACCAACTTATTTCTACAATTGAGTTGAAGAGATAGCCTGTCAAATTAGGCCTAAACCACGAATAATTAACAGTATGGATGATATACTACATATTGTCAGAATATATGGTTTAAGTATTTTATTTGAATACTTTAATAAATATTTTGAAGCATAAGATGCTACGAAAAGGGATGGTAGCAATAAGAATCCATAAATAACATTATACACTGTCATTACATCTGCAATAACTAATACAATGAATGAAGCGAAGCTACCAACAGCAAAGAAAGCGTTGTTGTTTGCTCTTACAATTATTGGATTTTCATTTTGATATATAATTCCCATTGGTGTTCCACCTACACCAACAACTGTTCCCAATATTCCAGATGTTGTGCCAGCTATAAAGTGATTACGGGGACTTTGTTTTATCGATTTGATAGTGAACACACTGATAAAAATAGATATTAACAAAACTATTCCAATTGTAATTTCTATCTTTCCAGATGAAACAACATAAGCAGCAATTCCACCGGCTAAAATTGAACCCAATACTCTGCCAATGATTGCTGGCTTGTATGTATACCAGTGGATGTCCTTGTAATACCTTATACTTGGAAGTAATGATGCAAAAAAACCTAAAAAAACAATAGTTGATGGAATGAGAGATGGATTAAGTAATGCTAGCAAAGGTGCCGCAATCATACCCCAGCCCATACCGAATACGCTTTGTGCTGTTGATGCAACATAAACGATAACAAAAGCAATTAGGATTTGGAAAATTCCAATATCGGATAGAAAACTTTCAACCATATAATGGATAATCTAAATTAAAAAGGTAACCATTTTGGATTCTTGGAGAATTTAATATAACCAATGTTTGCGCCCATTCTCAATCCAACGCCTGTTTTTATAGATGCGATGGTTGTTCCGCTTCGGTTGTAAACACTACCCCCGAGCCCTCCAACCACATATGCAGTACCGTTTGTACCAGGGAAGCGTTTATGTACATCACTTATTTTATCAATATTGTAGACAAGGTACATTACTCTGGAACCATCTCCGCCATAGTCAATTCCTAAGCTGGGTCCTTGCCAATATATTTTTTCTTCACCCATGCTTTTTGTGGTAATTGTACCTTCACCATAAACCAATCCAGCAATTATAGCACCACCGGCTTCTTCACCTATAATATATCCATCTGGTCTTCCAAATGCTGAGAATAGAGTTTCGAGTGCGATACCTAGACCTTCAGTTGCGGTCCCAAAGAAACTATGACCAGCTAATACAAGTTCATTTATTGAAAAACCATCGGGGTTATTTTCAATTGCTTCTGGTTCATCATACCATTCAGCTTGGGAATTATTTGTAGCAGTTAGTGATATTGTTAATCCTAAAATTAAAGTTAGGAATAAAAGTTTTAAATTCTTTATGCGTAACATTTCAAAACCATATGAGAAAATTAATTTATATTTTGATATTACATAATTATACAACAAATGAAAATAAATAAATTTGAGGTAATACGATTTAATTATTTTGAGATAAAACTTCCTTTAAGCGACCTTTTTCATGGTCATTTGCAAGTGCTATAAAACCTGATTTATTCAGAAAATTTGGCTTATTATATTCAAAATTTGTAAAATTAATATCATAGAATGATCCGCC
>JAYPSX010000048.1:0-3835 GCA_038133315.1 Hyphomicrobiales bacterium | reverse complement strand
CCCATCAGAGGTTTATTATCTTTTACTAGGGCAATATTTATTGTGAATTCATCATTTTTTTTTATAAATTCACGTGTACCATCTAACGGGTCAATAAGAAAAAAATAATCTGATTTTACTCTATTTTCCTCTTCAAAATATTTTTCTTCCGATATAACATCAACATTTGGTTCAATTTTAGATATCCCCTCAAGTATAATACTTTCAGATACCCTATCTGCAAGAGTTACTGGTGAATTATCATGCTTTATATCAACTTGGAAATTTGAATGATATATATTTATAATTTCATTTGCAGCCTTATCAGAGATTTTGATAAGTTCCTTGGCAAGACTTTCAAGATGGTTTTCTTCTAAATAGTTCATACCGGGTAACTTTCATTTATGAAAATATAATACAAATAAAATTAGTTTAGTTATATATTAATTGGGAATTAATAATGAAATTACAAATTGTATAATACAAATAAAATGTCTGAATTAGATTTATTATCAAAACTATCAGGAAAAATATTTCATGATCTAATTAATCCGGCTTCTTCTGCAATGAATGGTTTGGAGTTGTTCAAGTTAACAATACCTGATGAAAAAAAATCTGTCATCGATGATGAAGCCTTTCAATTAATTGAAAAAAGTGTTGGCAAGCTGCTATCACAGTTAAAAATCTATCGCACTGCATACACAGACATTTCCGGAGAAATATTAGCTCACGTAAATGTTGACGAATTTAAAAAATCAACAGTTGATTTCATAAATCACACAAAACTAAATGTTAATTTTAAAATCAAAAATAAACAAATCAGCAAATGGTCTACAATCATACTATCAAATATATATATACTCTCAGTACAGCTTTTCCCGCAGGGTGCTGAAATATTTATTAAAAGCCTTGATGAAAAAGTATTATTGATTGAACTAGAGTCACACACAGTGAAATTTAATTTTGATCTATACAAACAATTAGAAAATATTGAAGCATTTAGTGAAAATATACAGCTTGAATTCTACAAGTTATTACTCAAGCATTATAGACTTAAGCAAAATCTATCTAAGATTGATAATAAAATATCTTTGAAATTAGCTCTTGTTTAAGCTGACTCAAGCATTGCTGTTGGATCTCTAAGAACGTACCCACGACCCCAAACAGTTTCTATATAATTTTCATTATCAGAAGCCTGCATGAGTTTTTTTCTCAATTTACAAATGAAAACATCTATAATTTTAAGTTCAGGCTCATCCATCCCACCGTATAGGTGATTTAGGAACATTTCCTTAGTCAGTGTTGTACCTTTCCTGAGTGACAATAGCTCAAGCATTTGGTATTCTTTTCCAGTAAGGTGAACCCTTTTACCGTTCACTTCAACTGTTTTTGAGTCTAAATTTACATCTAATCTTCCAGTTGAAATAATCGATTGAGCATGGCCTCTTGAACGACGAATAATTGCGCTAATCCTTGCAATTAATTCTTCTTTATGGAATGGTTTCGTAAGATAATCGTCCGCACCAAAACCAAATCCTTTTACTTTATTTTCTGTGGTGCTAAGCCCAGTAAGTATTAATACCGGGGTCTCAATTTTTTGAGTACGTAGATTTTTTAATACCTCATAACCACTCATATCAGGGAGTTCAATATCAAGTAATATCAAATCGTAGTCATATAATTTACCAAGATCAATACCCTCCTCCCCAAGGTCAGTTGTATCAACTTTAAAATTATCTGATTTAAGCATTAATTCAATGCTATGTGATGTGGTTGGATCGTCTTCTATAAGTAATACTCTCATTTTTTATCTCACTTTAAAAATTTTTTTGCCGCCAAAAACGAATCACTCAAAAGTTATCTAATTAAATGTTAACTTTTATCGAAATGCTATCAAGAAGTTTGTTTATTTTTTCAATAAAACAATAAGATATAAACAAAAAATGGAGTATTTTGGTGCTTTGGATATGAAATGATCAAAGGCATGAGCATTCAATTTTTAATTATTGCATGATTTGTAATAATTATTATATATGTTAAGTGACTTAACTAACTGGGTAAAAAAACATGCCAACATTCGATATAGTATCTAAGTTTGATTTCTCTGAAGTCGATAATTCAATTCAAAATCTCAAGCGTGAAATAACACAAAGGTATGATTTCAAAGCATCAAAATCTGAAATAGTTGTTGATGACAATAACATTGTCATAACAACAGATGATGAATACAAACTAAATCAAATACATGAAATGCTGAAAGTCCAAGTTACAAAAAGAGGAATTAATGCAAAAGTATTAGATATGGGTAAAATTGAAAGCGCCGCTGGTCAATCTGTTAGGCAATCAATTGGTCTAAAACAAGGAATTGATAGGGATCTTTCAAAAGAAATAATTAAAATTGTTAAGGATAGCAAGATCAAGGTTCAAATTTCCATTCAAGGGGAAGAATTACGTGTCAATGGAAAGAAACGGGACGATTTACAGGAAGTAATTTCTTTACTTAAGGAAAAAGAATTTAATTTACCATTACAATTTGTAAATTTTCGTGATTAGGAAGAAAAATTAAATTAGATGTCTCAAGTATCACAAATAAATATTTCAAAAACTAAAAGAGTTGTCGTAGCAATGTCTGGTGGTGTGGACTCATCAGTTGCGGCAGCTGTTTGTGCTAAGCAGGGTTATGATGTTGTTGGAATAACATTGCAACTATATAGTTCACAGAATTCTGCAAGGAAAAAAGGTGCATGTTGTGCAGGGCAAGATATTTATGATGCAAAAAAGGTGGCTGATAAGGTTGGAATAAAACATTATGTATTAGATTATGAAGAACAATTTCGATCTGCAGTCATTGATGATTTTACTGCTTCATACCAAAACGGATTAACACCCATACCCTGCGTTAGATGTAATGAAAAAATTAAGTTTCGTGATCTCTACCAAACCGCGAAGGATCTTGGTGCATCAAGTCTTATAACAGGGCATTATGTATCAAATAAGTCAATCAATGGTAAAAGGGGTTTATTTAGGGCAAGAGATATAAACAAAGACCAGAGTTATTTCATGTTTACCTTAAAAAAGGATCAACTAGATTTCATTAAATTTCCACTCGGAGATCTCACAAAAGACCAAACAAGAGCAATTGCAAGTGAACTACAACTAATTAATGCAGAAAAACCCGACAGCCAAGATATTTGCTTTGTTCAAGATGGTAAATATATCAATCTAATTAATAAACTTAAACCAAATACTGTAGCAAAGGGAAATATTCTAAGTGTGAGCGGAGAAGTTTTAGGCCAACATGATGGAATTGCAAATTACACTATCGGACAAAGAAGGGGGTTGGGCTATGCAAGCGGAGAACCCAACTATGTAGTTGATATTGATCATGTAAAAAATGAGATAACAATTGGTGCAAAAGAATATCTCCAAACAAAAAATATTTATTTAAAAGATGTTAATTGGCTTGGTCCAAACGAGCTACCTGCTGATAAATTTGAGATTCCAATGTTTGTAAAAGTCAGATCAACTTCAAATCCAGTTCCTGCAATATTTAAAAGGCATGATGGTGTAACAAGAATTGAATTTAACAATCCTGAATTTGGAATATCACCGGGGCAAGCTTGCGTATTTTATGAGTCTGACAGAAGTTTATCAAGGGTATTAGGTGGTGGATGGATTATAAAGGATAAAAATAACACCCTAAATTAATAAAATTATATACATTAACTGGGTAATGAAGTATTAGTTTATATAATTCCAAAAGTATTATGGCGGAGTAGCTCAGCTGGTTAGAGCAGAGGAATCATAATCCTTGTGTCGGGGGTTCAAGTCCCTCCTCCGCTACCAAATTTAAGTT
>JAYPSX010000047.1:0-7895 GCA_038133315.1 Hyphomicrobiales bacterium | reverse complement strand
GGGAATCAAATGATTATAAATATACATCATTTGGCATTCATTTCATTGAATCTGAGAAATCAGGTTTTGCAATTAATCTATCTTTGGACCTTCCTGGCTCCTTTTATGCAACTTTTGAAAGAAAAGCTGATGGAATAGATTACAAAACAGAATCATACGATAAGGTTGTTGATACATTTAGGCTCGGAGCTCATAAAGGGATTGGAGATTTAATTGGAAGTGTTTCGCTAAAAGATTTTAAATTTAAAATTAAGAATTTATTTGATGTTTTTGTAGAGGTTGGAGTAAAAACATCAGATTTTGATGGCAAGAAATTTGATTTTGAAGGGGATGATACTTTTGCAAGTTATGTTGGAGGTATTAGATTTGGAAACAGCAATAAATTAGAGGGCAAAATTTTCCTTGATATATCAAAAGAGGCTAGAATTATTGACAGCGGTGATCCTACTTGCCAAGCTCTAATATGTCCTCCTTATAGTGCTGAAGTATATGATGAAAGCGATAAGAAATTAGGTGCTGGCTTACTCTACAATATCAATAATAGGAGCGCTATATTCATTGAAATGTCTTCTAGTAATGTGATTGATAATATGTTTAAAATAGGCTATCAAATAAACTTTTAACTATGAAAAAAACATTTATTTTCCTGGCTTCCTTAATTCTTATTTCTAGCTGTACTCTTTTTGTAAATGAGTATCAGGTTAACCAAAGAAAGATAATTTCATACCTGCTTGCAGACTTTCCTGTGCCAAGTAACTCGGAAATAATTAAAGATCCAACAGTAGTCTTAGGCACTGGAAATCAAATATCAGGAAGAATAGTCCTTACATCTTCTCTGAGTCCTGCTGAAAACCTTATTTTTTTTGGTAATGCAACTCCTGAAACTGGTTGGATTTTGTTAAGTTCAAAAGTTGCTGAAGAGATTACTCTTGTTTATACAAAAGATGGCAGGGTAGCTACCATCAATCTTACCCCTACAACTGGGGTAGGACAATTTTTTGCTGGAGATTATGGAAGTAATATAGTAATTTCAGTTGTTCATCCAAATTCTATTGCAAATCAACGCCCTTACGACGGGTTGAACTATTCTGATTTACCAAATTTAGATTAGAAATATCGCGTAAACACTTAATTTTGATGCTTAATCCAAAATATCTATTTTCTCAGATAGCTTATCTATCTTTATTTATTTTCTTAAGTGCCTTTCCTTCAATTATAGCTTCTTCTCTGCTAAGTGATACCTCTATTTCAGTTCTAAATAAAGTAGATTTACTGAATATTGTTTCTATTTATTTTTCTATTGTATTGATATTTCTAACAATATTAATTGCAAGAATGTGTGGGTTTAGCAACTTTCAATTTTCTATTTTATTATTTATAAGTATTGTTGCATCTGCCATTTTATGTTTTTCACTAGTCTTAATAAATGAAAAAATCTTCAAATTCATATTTTTTCTTTTTTTTATAAATCTTTTCTTACTTTATTTTTATTTTTTAAGCTTTAATTTTAGAAAGATAGTAACCCTAATACTAATAATTTTCTTAGCTCTATCTATTGGTTCAAATGAATTTGAAAAAATTAAAAACAGAATTCATGGAAATTCTAAGATTAGTAATTTTATAACAACTGCATTCTATGACTTGAAATTATCTAATTTTAAAGGAATAGTTCCTTACTCACTAAATGAGGGAGGTGGAATTGATAAAATTTCTGATGGCTACATCTTAGCGACTGGGGATGGTCGACTATATAGCTTCAAAAAAGATATTGGCACTAAGGATATTGATATTAAGCTTCTTCCTTACAAGGTTCCAATCAATATTGAAGAATTCAAAAACGATATGATCGAAGGCACCAGGTTAGAAAAATTTCGTGTCAGCGATATTCTTGTAAGAGAAAAGAATAATAGAATCGAAATATACTCGTCTTACCATTACTGGAAAAAAGATAAAGGATGTTTTGTAGTAAGAGTTTCAAGGTTGAATGGTGATTATAAAATATTAGATCATGTTTCTGCTGAAAGTAATTGGGAAACAGTTTTTGAATCAGTGCCATGTTTACCATTAAGATCTCAAGGTCATCCTTTTGTGGGCCAGCAAAGTGGTGGAAGAATGTCACTTTTCAACGAGAATCAGTTACTTATTACCATTGGCGATCATGAATTTGATGGCCATAATTCAAAAGCTCTATACTCTCAAGATCTCTACTCTTCATATGGGAAAGTCATATCATTGGACTTGATATCTCTTAAAAGTAGGGTTTTTAGCTATGGTTTTAGAAATCCTCAAGGAATTTATGTTGATGGAAATAATGATGTATGGATAAGTGAGCACGGGCCTCAAGGAGGGGATGAGCTAAATAGGATAAAAAAAGGACTAAACTATGGATGGCCTCTAGTAACTTATGGTACTGATTATGGCAAAAGAGAATGGCCTTTAAATAATAGCCAAGGTGAGCATTTTGAGTATGCTCATCCTGTTTTTGCATGGGTTCCCTCCATTGCACCCTCATCAATCATTGGGTTAAATAATTCTCAATTTCCTTTATGGAAAGATGACATTATTTTATCCACTCTTAAAGCAAAAACCCTTTATAGAATTAGAATTAGGAATGATAGCGTTGCTTATATAGAGCCTATCTTCGTTAATGCCAAGGTAAGAGATCTTATAGAGGGACATAATGGTGAATTAATATTATGGACTCATGAATCTAGTATTATTATTATTGAAAATCAAGATGAAAAAAATAATGGTGCAGTCCTATTTAGCTCTTGCGCTGGATGCCATGCAATAAATGATGGCGAAACACATGGAATTGGGCCAGATTTATATGGCGTATTGGGAAGAAAGATAGCAGGTGCTGAAAACTATAATTATTCTGAAGCCCTAAATTACAAGAATGAATTTTGGACCAAAGAACTATTAGATCAATATATTGAAAATCCACAAAAAAATATACCTGGAACATCAATGATATTCCAAGGAATTAAAGATACTAATCAAAGAAGAGCTATTATCGAATTTTTAGAGACCTCAGCTCAATAACATTAATGAAAGGACCACTTATACAAATTGATTTCTATTTCTCTCTTAAACTTTCTAAGGTCAAGTTTATTAATGTACTAGAAGTGCCCTTAGTATATGGAAAATAAACTATCTCGCAGTCGTATTCTTTAAGCTTTTCTTCCATCTTTTTCCAATTCTTATCACCATACCAATCATCTCCTACAAAGAGTTTTGATGCCTTTAATTTTTTTACGCTTTCAACTTTGTCTATAGAGGTTTGGGGTACTACCAAATCAACATATTTACAACTCTTAACAACTTCAATCCTCTCATGAAAAGGTATGACAGCTTTCTTATTCTTATATTTCACTAGTTCATCAACTGTGACTCCAACAATTAACTTATCACATAGGGACTTTGCATTTCTTAGAAGATTGACATGCCCAATATGAAAAAGATCAAATACTCCGGTAGTGTATCCAATTATCAAAGGTTAATCCTCCTTAAATTTTCTGTTCTCCAGATATCATAGTTTTCATGTCTTGTATTAGATTTTGAGTTGCCAAATATGCTGTTTAAGTCAATTGGGAATCCAACTTTTTCATTAAATGCGAATTCTTGTCCCCTTGATTTTGCTATAATTGCTCGAAGAGGATATTTACCTAATTTACTCTTAAAAAGCATTTTTGGATCTATCATCATTGCAAGTTTGAACATCATTGATGATGCAAACGGCTCTCTTCCTTCAATTCCAGAAAACATTAATGAGAAGTCTAATCTTCTAAAAAGTACTGGTAAATGAATTTTAATAAAAAACTGGCGTGTTTTTTCAAATGGATTTAAGTTACCTAAGCTATTAAAAAAATCGTTTGTTTTATCAATAATATCTTTACTTATATATTCAAATTCCTTATAGGCATAAAAATTTAAAAACTCTTTTGTGCTAAATTCTTTTGCCTTGAAGGCCCAGCTATAGATTCTGTCATATCCTCCAAAAAGCTCATCTGCAGCCTCACCAGATAGCAAGACTTTACCGCCTTTCTTTGACCATTCTCCTGCAAGAAAAGATAGAATCACTTCATTTGGAACAGAAAGCGGTTCTTTTCTTAACTTAATCATACTATCAAAACGTTCTATAAATTCCTCATTTTTAACATAAATGATGTTTGTTCCTGCGTTTTGTTTGGCATGCCAAATATCAAAATCGCCCTCAAATCCACCAGTAAATCTAATAAGGTTAGAATCAGATAAATCATAGATAAGATTACTATCAATGCCACCGCTGTATAAGAGACCAACTGGAACATCTGAGATCATTCTAGATGATATAGATTCTTTGATTGCTAGATAAGTCTTCTCAATTATTTTATCTGAGCTTATATAATCATTTGTTTCAAAGGATAGGCTATCAAAATATTTTCCCGAAACTAAACAAGAACCAGGCTCAACAACTTTTATGTTTTTAAAATAAGATCCTTGAAAGATTGGTGCTCGAAATACAGAATATTCCTCAATAGATTCATCGTTATAAGGAAGAGAAAAAATATCTGAAATAACAGATGCCTCGCTTGATAATGTATACCATTTTTGATTTTCAATGTGATAATTTAGTGGCTTGACTCCAAACTTATCTCTTGCGCAGTGTGTTAAGTTACCTGATGAATCAATTCTTACGAACGCGAAAAAACCCTCAAGTTCATTTAAATCGAAATTATCAAAATTTAACAACATAGATAATACATGTGTATCAGAATCCTTTTTTTCTATACCATATTTATAGGCAAGTGATTTAAAATTGAGTATTTCTCCATTAAACAGTAGCATTGATCCATGTTTATCGAGGTAAGGTTGGTTATATTCAATTTTAGGAGCTATTATTGCCAATCTTGCATGATAAAGCCTCCAACCAGCATATTCTACTAGCCCTGATTCGCCATCTGGACCTCTAAAATTTATTCTATCCCTAATTAGCTGACCATGGTTATCCCCAACTTTTGGGTTATTTGAAGCAAAAAAACCACACATTATCTTAGCCTTAAGTAGTTTATGGATAAAAATTATTTAATTAACATGATGATTATATATCTTTAAGCAAGTGATAAAGCTTATAGATAAACAAAATTAGATTTGATGCTATAAAAAATAGAATCAAATAAAGGCTATTCAGCAAATTAGTATAAACATAGATAATGATTAATATTAGGAATCCTTCTACCCCCATTATATTGGCTACTATTCTTTTAGGATAACTAGTCCCTTTGGTCATAAGAAATCTATCTTTGTATAAATGTTTTAACGTCCATTGAGATGACGCAATTGTAATGAATAATATGGTTAGTACAGGAAATAACTCTAACAATCCAGATGAATATGAAAAACCAACCCAATAAATTGGATAAATAATATGATGGCCAATTTTATCAAGCGGATCTCCAAAATCTGAAAAAACTTTTGTCACCCTGGCTATTGAACCGTCAGCCATATCAATTATTATATGAAGCCTCCAGAGTATGTAAGCTGTTACAAAAAAACCGAAGCTTCCTAATATTCCACCGATTATTCCAACAAGAATGAAGATACAAGTAACCTGATTTGGAGATAGATTCAGCCTATAGAAAAAATATGCAGCAAAATTAACAAAGTACTTCCCAAAAAAATGATTTATTTCATTCTTTTCTTGATTGTCTCTTCTGTTAAGACTTTTAAACTCTCTGTATGTTAACAATTTTTTTTAAGTTAGTTGAAGTATGCTTGATTATACTCTTCTCTTATAGATTCATAGGAAGTTAATTTAAAGTAATCCTCCAAATTAATATCTTCTGAAGTAATGATAGCTAATTTAATCTTTTCCCAAAAATCAACAGGATCAACAGGATTAAACCTAAAAGGGAAATTATTATGATCAAAGTTAAGGAAAGTTATAGTATCTGAAATAATTGGTATTGTATTAACTTGTACTGCCTCCCACACAACTTTTGGGTTTCCCTCAGTAAAACTAGGTAATAACAGAAAATTTGATTTACTTATTTCATTTAAAGTTGCTAATCTGTTTTGTCTACCAAGGATATTTATTCCCGCAGGAATATGATCTTTATGTGTAACCTTCCTAAAGAAAGCTTCTGAAATACCAACAATCGTTAGAGTTATTTTCTTTTTATCCAAGTATGCAAAAAATTCTTCGGGCATTCTTTTGAAAATATTAATATTTTTATGGTCTTTTTCAGACCCAACCAAGCATAGTCTTACGGTATTAAGAACTCTTTTATTGCCCTTTTTATAAATTATCTTTTCTTTAATGCTATCTTCTATAGGAGAAAAGTTTTCAATTTCGCTTACACTGAAACCTTTGTTTAGTAAAAAATCAGTCCATAATCTTCCCACAACGTAAATTTTATCTAGCCTAGTTGAAATATATCTAAAAGGGAAATAACTTAAATACCTTGCATCTTGCCCATGAATTGTTAACACATATTTTGCTTTGCTGCCCATAAATAAGGTAATAAATATAAGAGGAACCCAATGGATATGAACCACATTAATGTTTTTTTGTTTTGCGAGCCTTGCAAGAGTGTAAGAATAGTAAATCGAGGCTATGAGTTTTATCCACCTACTCTTAGTTGCTAAATTAAATTTTAAATCTGAAATAATTTCAAGGTTTTCAGCAGCATGAAGACATAACTCTTTAGGAAACCATATTGCAATCTTATCTCTAGTATTTTTAGATATCATGTAAGAAGTTAACCCTGAACCAGGGAAATCCTCAGTTGGTAAAGCCGTTATTCTTAGCAACTCAATATTATTAGGATTTATTTCAAGCTTTATTTTATTTTTTTTTTGGGGAGGCTTATAGGATTTAAATAATGGGGACACTTTATTTCCTAAAAGCTTTCGGTGTTTCTGATTCCATTGTTAAAAATTAAAACAAAAGATGCAATTTGGTAAATGGCGTAAATAAACATAAATAAATGAAGAAAATTCATGTAATAACAAGCGAATACAAGCGGCCACATTAATTCGCCAAAACTAAATGGCATCTTCATGATTCTATTTATTGAAAATTTACTTGAGGAGCCCTCATCTTTTGATGTTTGATATTGAATATCTCTTATTAGAATAAGTGATCTCAAAGAGAATGAATTTTTTAAGAATATTAATAAACAAATAAACAAAGATAGCTTGGTTGTGCTAATAAAATTTAATTCGTTATCAATAATAACTCCGCAATTGTACCAAAATAAAAATAAAAATATTTCTCCACCAAAATCATCTAAAAGTTTTCCTCTCTCAGATGTTTGCTTTGATAATCTTGCAAACTGACCATCAAGGCAATCCAAGAAATAAGCCAATAAAAACAGCATTAAGATATAAATACCCGCCATAGCTTTGTTTAATAATAGAGTTAAAAATATTATAAATATCCACAGCATCGTTATATTAATAGGTTTAATTTTCGTATGAATTAGAAGCTTGGAAACTACTGATGCAATGGGATAGAAAAAATATTTCAACAATAGATTTTTCTCAATAAAGTATTTTTTATTCATATTTGATCTAAGTATTTATTGATGTCTATTAACTTCTATTGCTATTTGTCTCTGATATGTATAAAAAATTGTTATTTTATCGTCAAAGCTCATCATAAACAAATAATTAAAGTTGTTTGTTGCTATACTAAAACAGTCTATGAAAACGCATCAAAATTTGGTTTTATAGCTTTCGCTCTCATGAGAAAAGTTGGTTGTTTATTATTAAAATCATACTTTTACAAATACTACATAGTTAGCCTGGAAATAAAGTGTAACTCATTGTGAACTATGGATCATTTTTTAAAATTTCTTTTATGAAAGAAATCTCCTCTGGATCAAATGGAGTTCCATCTTTACGCACAA
>JAYPSX010000046.1:3668-8057 GCA_038133315.1 Hyphomicrobiales bacterium | reverse complement strand
ACAATCAGTTCTCAAGCAGACGACTATGCAAAAGAGGTTTTAGAATATTGTCAAACAAATGATTTAAGGGCTGAAGTTGATCTTAGAAACGAAAAAATTAGCTATAAAATTAGGGAACATATATCAGTAAAAATTCCATTATTATTTGTTATTGGTCAGAAAGAAATAGAGGACAAAACAGTCACCATCAGAGAGCTTGGTAATACCGAACAGAGAACTCTTAGTCTTACAGATGCTATTTCAGAAATAAAAAACAAAGCATTACCTCCGGACTATTCGAACTAGGACATAAATTGTTCTCTAATAATTCTTTCCTCAAGGTTGTGATTTGAGTCAAACATAATGTGTAATTTTTTTGTTTCATCATTTGAAATTACTATACTTTTTGCATTTTTAATTTCGTGATTGTCCGCAGTTGCATTGACTTTTCTGAAATCAGGGTCAAGAACGTGAATTTCAACAATTGAATTTATATCAAGCAAAGCTCCTTTCCATCTTCTTGGTCGGAATGGACTTGTTGGTGTCATAGCCATGAGTTTGGCATTAATTGGTAATATAGGTCCATCTGCTGATAAATTATAAGCAGTACTTCCTGCTGGAGTAGATATTAGGAGTCCATCTGAAATTAATTCATTGAGTCTGACTTTATTGTTTATAGAAATCTTCAGTTTTGCAGCTTGATAAGTGGTTCTTGATAGCGCAACTTCATTAATTGCAATTTCTGTATGCTTATCGTTATTGATATCAGTAACTGTCATTTTTAGAGGGTTAATTGTTGTTATTTCAGACTCATTAATCTTATTTAGTAATTCATCATAATTAAGTTCATTCATCAAAAAGCCAACAGAACCACAATTTATGCCATATATTGGAATCTCTGTTTCGATGAATTGGTGCAGTACCTGTAGCATCAGACCATCACCCCCCAATGCAACAATTACATCAGCTTCGGATAAATCTGAATTACCATATAACTTAACAAGCTTTTCTCTAGCATCAGATGCTTGTTTGGTTTCACTTGATATAAATGTAATTTTTTTTTCACTCATAATAAATCAAATAAACATTTAATTTAATGTTTCAATTGTATTTGCGAAGATTTAAAATAGCATAAGTATTAAAATAACTGAATTATAAAATATTAAATTAGTTTTCTCTATTGTTTGATTGAAAAGAATAATGAATAAAATTGGAATAATTGGTTGCGGAAGACAGGCTCCAAAACATATCAATGGCTATTTAGGTAATGGAATAAAGGATATTTATTTATCAGATGTTGATGAAGATAAAGCCAAGAAATTAGCAAAGCAATATAGTCTAAAACATCTCACTTACGATGAAATCATTAATAGTAAAGAGATTGCTGCATACTCAATATGCACTCCACCCGAAACTCATGACTTAGTAATTGATAACTTAATCGAGAGGGATAAGAGTTTTCTTTGTGAAAAGCCTATTTCGCTGAACATAGATAAATTACATGAACATGAAAAATCAATCACTAGAAGGAAACTAGTGGCGATGGGGGGATACATATATAAATTTTCTCCTGCGCATATACATTTCAAAAAATTAATTGAGAATGCTGGTAGTAATACCATTCAAAAAGCTTATTTTAGGATTGCTAGCCCTGGATCCAATGCTCCCTGGCAATTTTCAAAAAAGTTAGGTGGTGGAGTTATTAATGAGATGGTCGTTCATATTATTGATCTTGTCCAGTGGTATTTTGGAGACATAAAAAGGATTAATAATGTAAATAAAAAAATATATATGGAGCAAAGGATAGAAACCCTAAATAACACAGATGAACTTGCAGAAGACTATGTTCACATTAGACTTGTTACAAAGAGCAATGTAGAAGTGGTAATTGAAGCCGATCTCATCTCGTCTGAGTTTATTCAATATGCAAAATTTAACAGCGAGGAATTTGAATGTTTCTTATCAATACAACCAAATTTACCCCTAAAGTTAAAATATCAGGATAAGAGTATGGATCTTTGCAAATTTTTTGAATTTCAAAATTTATATATTGATCAGATTGAGTATTTTCTTCAATGCGTGAATAAAAATAAAATTCAAGAAATTTCAACAATGAAAGAGTCCATTGCAATCGCAAGAACCATAAATGAAATAATTGATTTCTAATGGATTGCTAAAATTCTTTCTGCATTCAAATGACAAATCTTTTCTTTTATATCAGATTTTAAATCGGTACTATTTATCCATTCGAGTGGTTTTTTTACACCCATATCTGCTGGAAAGTCGGTGCCCAATAGTATATTTTCTGAACCAACAATGTCTATTACTTGTTTTAAACCAACATCAGAATGTGTGATGGTATCATAATAAAACTTCTTTAAATATTCGGATGGTTTTTTCTTCAGACTATCACTTACATCTTTTCTGGTATTATAGGCATGATCAAAACGCCCAATAGCAAAGGGTAAATATCCACCAGCGTGGGATAGACAGATCTTAATATTAGGAAGTTTTTCTATGTATCCTGAAAATATGAGATTTGCAGCTGCTGTTGTTGTTTCCATAGGATTGCCGATGAGATTAATCAGATGATAATCATTAAGTATTGGCTTTGCTCTGGTTGATAGTGGGTGTAACAAAATAAATGCGCCCAGTTTTTCTGCTTCTTTCAAAATATCAAAAAAATGACTCTGATTTAAATTTGTATGGTCAATATGGGAGCCAATTATTATTCCATGTAGTTGTAAGTCTTTTATGATACGATTAAGTTCTCTGCATGCTCGCTCAGGATCTTTGAGTGTGACTGTTCCTAATCCTTGATATCTATCTGGTCTTGCACTTACTGCTTCTGCAATTTCATCATTAACACTTTGGCATGCATTAGCCGCTACATCAATTGGATCACTGTCTCTGAGTAATTGTGGGTTAAGAGATAGTAATTGTACATCAACTTCAGCTTCATCCATTAATGCTATACGTTTTTCATAGGGGATCCAGTATTCTGGTGTACTCATTTCGTTTCTTCTACTACCTGTTGTTAAGATCGTCCTACCTTCTGAATTTCGTTCAATTTTAGTTCCATACCATAGTTCACCATTTTCAAAAGCTTTACGTAATGATTCTGGCAGTATATGTGCATGAATATCTATAACTTTCATTTAATCCTCTATTTTTATTTTTTTATCTAATTTAATTGAGTCCTCAATGGCAAGTGTAAGCCTTAGGTTTTGCAAGCCTTCAACGCCCGTTGTATTTGGGCAATCAATTCCTTGTGATATAAAGTCTAGCCATGATCGGGTCTCATCAGCAAAAGGCCCCCAATATTTATTTAAAGCCCAGTTACCAGAGGCATTACTTGTAAGTAGAGCCATTTCTGTATGATTATCAACGTAAGCATGATGCAGGCCTTCATCTGAAAAGCCGATATGTTCTTTTCTATCATCATCAAATAAGAGGACACCATTTTCTCCAATTATTTCTGCTCTGACCAATCTTCCATGTGAAGGATAATTTTTAGGAAGCGCATAACCCATAGCTAAATTTACAATAGTACCATCGTCATATGTAATAATCGCTGCTGCTATTTCATCTACATCAAATCCATCTTTTCTGTAAATTGTTCCATGACCTTTGGCGATAATTTCTCTTGGTTTTTTGTTTCCTAAATACCATCCAAATAGATCAACAAGATATGTAAGTGCATCATTTACAAATGATATGTGCTTGGATCTTTTTAAGATTTCTGCTCCTGTACGTTGGGTATTATAGAATCTCCCCACACAGGAAATAATGTTTCCAACTTTGTTCTCATTTATTTGCTGCTTACCAATAAGAAAATGTCTATTAAATCTTAAAGTGTAACCAACGTGTAAGCTTGTGTTGTTTCTTTTTGCCGCATCTACCATTTTTTGTGCGTCATTGAGATTTAATGCTATTGGTTTTTCAACCAAAACAGGTTTACCCTTTTCGAGTGCTTTTATTACAGGATCGCAATGCTCTGGTTCACTTGTTGAGACGATTATTGCATGAGTATTTTTATCATCAATTACCTCTTGATTTGTTTTGCAAACACTGTCGGCATTGATTTTTTTGCCAAGTTCTTCAGCTTTTTCTCTGATGGTATCGGACAGACTAATATATTTAACCGACCCATGAGTTTTAGAAATTGAAGTGCGCAGGTTGCCCATCCTCCCGCATCCAACTATTCCAATACCAATTTCTTGATGATTAATTTTCATAATGATTTAATTTTCTGAATTACCATTATATCCTTTTATAAGATTATATTGATATGAACAAAATTCAAAAGAAAATTAAATAATTAAGGGGGGAATATGACCAAAGACGATAATTATATAAAAGGTCTCAAAAAGATGAAAGAGATGGGTCGGGAAGATACCATGTTGAATC
>JAYPSX010000046.1:0-3568 GCA_038133315.1 Hyphomicrobiales bacterium | reverse complement strand
ATAAAAGGTCTCAAAAAGATGAAAGAGATGGGTCGGGAAGATACCATGTTGAATCAAAGAAAAATATCAGAAGATATGTATAAGCTTTCAGTTAGTACTCTGTTTGGTGAAATTTGGAACCGACCACATCTATCTCTTAGGGAAAGGCAATTAATTACACTTGCTGCAAATATTGCTTTATCTAGACCTCATGGAACACATACACACTACAGAAGTGCTCATCATATTGGTATTACACATGAAGAAATTTGTGAAGTTATGATTCATGTTGGTATGTATGGCGGTTGGCCGTGCATTGCACACGCCACTGAACAATATCTCGAAGTTCTAGAAGAACGTGGAGATCCAATGGCTTCATCAAAACCAAAACGAGATGATATTGATGGGATCTAAGTAACTACATGTTTTTCATAGCTATTTGAAGATCGTATTCACTGTCTGGAACAATTCGAGGGATATGATCTCCATTAAGATAAGCTATTAGGCATTCTGCTGCTTGTATTTCCATTCGTGCTCTTGAAACACGTGTGTTTGCCCCCATGTGGCAAGTCATGATTACATTATCAAGCTTTGACAGGGGCCCACCAAGATAGGGTTCTTGTTCATAAACGTCCAAACCGGCACCAGCTATAATCTCATTAGTGAGTGCATTCAGAAGTGCAGACTCATTTACCAGGCCACCTCTGGCAGTATTAATTAAGAAGGCATCATTTTTCATCTCAGCAAGGTCATTTGTGTCAATTATGTTGATTGTAGCTGGTGTTTTTGGGACGTGAAGACAAACGATGTCTGACTCGTTCAATAATCTTTTTTTACTCACCCATTCAATAGGAAGATATGCATTAATTGACTCATCAGGATTGATGTCATTGGCAATTATTTTTGCTCCAAATGCAGACAATAATTTTGCCGTTCTTCTTCCAATTCTTCCCATCCCAATTATTCCTACTGTGAGTTCTTCTAAGCTGCGACCTAATACCCTAAACCATTTACCTTCTCTCATTAGTCTATCGCCAAGCTGAACACCACGAATTAGTGTCAAAATATGACTTACTGTCAATTCTGCGACAGTATCAGCATTAGCTCCCGGAACATATGATACGCCTATATTCCTCTCACGAGCAGCGTTTAAATCTATACTATCCAAGCCAACAGCACATCTTGCAATAAATCTTAACCCCGGGGATTGGTCCATAACTGCTGCACTCATTGGTTCTGCGCCACAAATAGCAACATCGCAGCCTTTTATAAGTTCCTTCATTTCATCTTCGACTAAGAGTCTTTTCTGTTCATTCCTTATTATTTTGACTCCCGAGTCTTCAAGCATAGTTCTCGACAGTGGATTGCACGCACCCCATTGTTCTGGGGATACCATAGCTGTAGCTCTTATTTTCATTTTTTCCTCAATAATTTTTAATATGGTGCTTCTTCACCAAGGATGGTTATCCTGTGCATCCTTCTTCTAAAGCCAGCATAGTCATCAACCGCATAATGCTGAGTACATCTGTTATCCCAAATTGCAATAGAACCAGGCGCCCACTTAAATCTACAGATAAACTCTGGACGGGTTGAATGAGATTTTAGATAATTGATAATAGGCAGGGATTCCTCTCTAGACATACCTTCAATTTCTACTGTATGACCACCGATGTATAGAGCCTTATTCTTACTATCTGGATGAGTCCTGATAATTGGATGGTATGATTTAACCTGAGTTTTTCCGGGATCTTTTTGTTTCATACCCTTTGCTCCCGAAAATTGAGCGAGCGGTTGATCGCCAACATAGAGGCCCTTTAAATTATCTAGGATATTTTTCATTGTATCAGATAGAGTGTCATATGCTTGATACATATTAGCAAATAGTGTATCTCCTCCAGCAGGAGGTAATTCTTGGGCATAAAGCATTGTTGCTTTTGGTGGAACTTCTGTAAAGCTGCCATCTGAGTGCCAAACATTACCAAATGCATAAGTATCTGTTTCAGTTTTTAAAATTTCTAATATTTCCGGATGAGATTCAAGCCCTTTCATATATGGGTAATGGTGTATTTTGCCCCACCTTCTGCCAAATTCTAAATATTCATCAGATGAAAGCTCTTGATTTGGGATTCCTATAACTTGGTAATCGATAAATGCTTTATAAATTTCATCAAATGTTTCATCGTTTATTTTGTTGAGATTTATATCCAAAATCTCGGCTCCGAGTGCACCTGCTAGAGGGCGTACTTCAAAATTCTTATATTCAATAATTTTCATTTAAACCTCACAACTAAATTTTGAGAATTTCTCTTGCTTGATTTGGTGAAGCAACATTATATCCCATATTGTTTATAATATTTACTGCTCTCTCAACAAGCGAAGCATTGCCTGGGGCTAGCTCACCTCTTGATAGATATAAGTTATCTTCGAGTCCAACCCGAACGTGTCCACCCAGAATGACTGACTGTGCAACCATAGGGAGTTGATCTTTTGAGATCCCAAAAGATGCCCAAACTGAATCCTCAGGTAATAAATTCCGCATTGTCATCATAATTTCAGGTGTTGCTTCTGCTGCCCATGGAATCCCCAAACATATTTGGAATAAATATGGTTTTTTAACAAGGTCTTGTTTGATTAGAGCTTTTGCTTGCCTCAGTCCACCTAAGTCAAAGACTTCGAGTTCAGGTTTGACACCTGTTTTAGCTATTTTTTTAGCCATTTCAGTAACTAGATCAGGTGTATTAACAAAAATATGTGGCCCAAAATTAAAACTGCCTATATCTAAACTGCAAATATCAGGCTTGATATTTTCAATATGTATAACTCTATTACTTGGTGAGGTTAGCGTTGTGCCTTTTCCTAAATTTGTTGGCTCTTCGTGGTCGTTTATTACTATTCTAGCACCTGGACCTGTTGTTAAATTGATTATGACCTCATCATTGACCTGCCTAATTCGATCAACAACTTCCCTATATAAATCTTCTTCCATACTTGGCTTACCTGTATCAGGGTCACGAACATGAATATGTACAATTGCTGCACCTGCTTTGTGAGCAGCGAGACATTCATTTGCTATTTGTTCTGGTGTTATTGGAACGGCAGGGTTGATATGAGTGTGGTCAGCTGCACCTGTAACAGCACAAGTTATTATTACATTTCGCATTACATACCCCCCAAAATTACAATTTATATTTTATAGATATATTTTGAAAAATAAATTATATTTTAATCAAAAATAATAAGTATATCTGTAATTAAAAGGTTCAAAAATGAGAATCGGATTTTTCACAATGCCGGTGCATCCTGAAGAAAAGAAATGGGAGGTCTCACTTCAAGAAGACAGGCAAGCAGTGATTCTTGCTGACAAACTTGGGTATTATGATGTTTTTATAGGTGAGCATCTAACAGATAAATCTGAGAACATTACTAACAGTATGATATTTCTCTCAAGTTTGATCTCTGATACAAAACAAATAAAGCTGGGAACTGGAACTTCAAATTTATCACATATGCATCCAGTATTAATTGCTTCTCATGCAGCAATGTTAGATCATTTATCTGGAGGGCGTTTCATTTTTGGAATTAGTCCTGG
>JAYPSX010000045.1:0-8235 GCA_038133315.1 Hyphomicrobiales bacterium | reverse complement strand
ATATGGAAGGCTTTATTAACAAATTCAGGTATCCTGTCTGCATCATTTATCTCAGCAACATATTTAGCCATAGGTTTAAACATCTCTTTATAATCAATTTCCTGTTGTGCCTCTCGTTCTCTTTCATCACGGCTTACCTGACCAATAAATAATATTAGTGGGGTGGAGTCTTGATACGCAGTATGTATACCATTTGCTGCATTAGTTGCCCCAGGACCTCTGGAAACAAGACAAATTCCTGGTTTATTTGTAATTTTTGCGTAAGCATCTGCCATATTTGATGCACCTGACTCGTGTCTGGTTGTGATTAGTTTGATTTTATCCTTGTGATTATACAATCCATCTAATAAACCTAAATAACTCTCTCCAGGGACACAAAATATTGTATCCACTCCATTAACAACCAATTGGTCTGCCAAAACGTGTCCACCAATTCTTTTATTATTTAAAACCATTTATCAATTACCATGTGCTTCTTATTAAACCACCATCAACTCTTATATTACTACCTGTAATATAACTTGCTTTTTCACTTGCCAAAAAACAAACCACATTTCCAAACTCATCAGATTGTCCATATCTTTTGATAGGTATCTCTGCTGATGACTTTTCAATTGCTTCATCGTAGGTTATTCCGAGTTTATCTGCTCTTGCCTGATTAATTTGCAGCGTACGGTCTGTCATAATACGCCCCGGCATAACACTGTTTACTGTGATCCCATATTGCGCAACTTCATTAGATAGAGTCTTCATATACCCCGTAATAGCAGGACGTAAGGTATTTGAGACTAAGAGATTATCTATTGGTTGAACAACCCCTGACGAAGTAATAGTTATGATCCTGCCCCATTTTTTTTCTTTCATTGATAGCAAAACGACATCTGTGATCTTTATGATATTTAAAATGATAGATTGAACATAGGTTTCCCATACAGAAGCTTGGGTATTAGCTGTGTTTGAGGGTGGGGGACCTCCGGTATTATTGATCAAAATATCTACATCTAAATTCTTTAAGCTTTCTATGAAACTATCAACGCTATGTGTCTCAGTTAAATCAAGTCTAAATATATCACAATTAACTCTCGACTTTTTTTGAAACTGATCCCGAACAGACACGAGCTTATTGATATTTCTAGAGGCTAAAATGAGATGACAACCCTCTTGTGAGAGGGCTTCTGCAATGGAAAGCCCTAGCCCAGAGGAAGAACCCAGAATAAGTGCTTTTTTGTTTTTTAATCCCAATTCCATTTTTATCACATGTATAATTTTAGTGATGGTGCCCCTGGCCGGACTCGAACCAGCACGCCCGAAAGCAACAGATTTTGAGTCTGTCGTGTCTACCAATTCCACCACAGGGGCAAATAAAAAATTTAGATAATCGTTATAGAGCCTGTTCGTTTTGTTCACCGGTTCTAATTCTAATAGCAGTTTCGATATCCCATACGAATATCTTACCGTCACCAATCTTACCAGTGTTTGCTGTTTCTGTTATTGTTTCAATTACCTTATCAGAAATAGAGTCCTCAACAACAACTTCTATCTTAAATTTTGGAATATAATTAATTTGATATTCAGCACCTCTATAAATTTCAGTATGCCCCTTTGTTCTTCCAAAACCTTTTGCTTCGGTTACTGTCATTCCCATAACACCAACCTCGTTTAAAGCTTGTCTAACATCATCCAATTTATGAGTTTGGATGACTGCCATGATCATTTTCATTTTATTACTCCCTAAAACTATAATTTGTAACCTGTTTCACCATGTGCCTTGTAGTCGAGACCTTCTACTTCATCTTCTTCATCTACCCGTAACCCAACCAATCGCTTTGTTAAATTAACGATTATCACTGTTGCGACAATACACCATAGTGCAGTTACGATAATACCCGTAGCCTGAACAGTCAATTGACTCATTACAGTAACACCTTCAGATAGGCCAACTCCTTGGAATGCTGGTAATATCAAAATAGCAACTAGGAGAGTCCCTGTTGCCCCTCCGATGCCATGCACTGCAAATACATCTAGAGAGTCATCAATGTTGAATTTCCCTTTAACAAGATCTACGCAGTAATATGTAATTACACCTCCTGAGAGACCAAGTATAAAACCACCCATTGGTCCTACAAAACCTGATGCTGGGGTGATTGTAGCAAGACCTGCAATTGTTCCCGTAACTAAGCCAACAAGACTTGGCTTTCCAAATCTAAGCCACTCAATTACTAACCAAACTAGAGAAGCGGTTGCTGCCGAAATATGAGTCACAAGTAATGCCATAGATGCATCAGTACCAGCTGTTAGAGCACTTCCAGCATTAAATCCGAACCATCCAACCCATAGCATAGAAGCACCTACCATTACCATCCAAGGCGCATGTGGTGGCTGAATTTGCTCTGGATAACCCGATCTTTGTCCTAACATCTTTGCAATAACAAGGGCTGAAACACCTGCAGTAACGTGAACAACTATACCTCCTGCAAAATCATAAACACCCATTGAAGCAAGCCATCCGCCGCCCCAAACCCAATGACATACTGGGGCATATACAAAGACTAACCATAGTGCAGAAATTAATAAAACCGCACCGAATTTTATTCTCTCAACATAAGCCCCCACAATTAATGCTGGTGTTATAATAGCAAAAGTCATTTGGAAAGAGAAAAATAGTGACTCGGGAATAGACCCAGATGCGGCATCGCGAGCAACACCAGATAAAAATACTTTAGAGAGATCGCCAACATAAGCTCCTCCACCTGAAAACGCGAGAGAATATCCAACAGCTAACCAAACTATAGATGCTAAACAACAGATTGCAGCACAATGCATTAAGACCGATAAAATATTTTTTGATCTTACCAAACCTGCATAAAAGAGTGCAAGTCCTGGCATAGTCATAAATAAAACAAGTGCTGTTGCTGTCAGAATCCAGCTAGTATCGCCAGCATTAATCATTTTTAAATCTCCCTAAGTTAAAATTAATGTTTAAATTATGCATAATTCTTCAGTGATAATCAAATACAATTGTGGGATTTCAAATGTTTGTAAATCTTCAAGTTTAGAGGAAAATGGTATTATCAAATAAATTAAGAGTTATAGAAAAATATTTAAGCGAAAAACTTATCTCATTTTATATTTCTATTTTTGCTATATCTGAGAGTGTTGTGAACCCATTTCCATTAGAATTACTATTAATCCCATCAATTGTCAAATATCCTCACAAATACATCAAATATGCATTTTTAGCTGCCCTGATGTCAACAATTGGCGCGGTATTTGGATATATTTTAGGATATTACCTTGAAGAAAAAATTATTAAATCTTTCATTGATTTATCAGAATTTACCCAAACATATGAAAAGTATGGCGCGTTAATAATCTTGATTGGGGCAATCACTCCTTTTCCTTTTAAGCTAGTAACTGTGGCAAGTGGTGTGTTTAAGATCAATTTTATATTTCTAATAATTTATAGTTTTGTTGGACGTTACATTCGTTACCAAATAATCACATTATTAACTTACTATTATGGATCAAAGATGCTTGGTGCATTCCGAAAAATTAATAACTATTCCAATAAAATAAAATACTTCCTCTTATTTATTTGCTTAAGTTCGGGCTTGTATTTTTTTATATTTTTGAGATAACGTGTAAATTGCAATGAAAAAAAATATGACAGTTTCCATCTTAATAGGAATTTATAGTCTAACGGTATTAATATCCGTATATTTTATGGAATTTGTATTAGGTTGGAAACCTTGCGAACTTTGCATACTACAGAGATATCCGTATTTTATCATCATAATCATATCGATTGCTCTTACGGTAGCAAAGATTAAGAATATAAAGATAAGTTCTAAATTAGCGATTGTTCTTATTTTAGCTCCGATATTTACAGGGTTATTGATTGCTGTATATCACTTCGGTGTGGAAAATTCATATTGGAGGAACATCTCAGCATGTTCTGATCAATTATCAAACATAGATGTAAACACAGACAATCTCTTAAGTGGGCTTAATGAAATTAAACCAAACTGTTCGGATCCTGTTAAAATATTTGGGTTATCCATATCAGGCTATAATATTATCTCTAATATCTTAATGATCATGATCTTATTTGTTGGATGGAAAAAGTTCAGGCAAAAATTTAATTAATTTTCAGAGATTATTGTCTCTATATAGCTAATAAGATCCTCAATTTCATCTAAGCTTATATTATGTGATAAATTTTCATATGATTTGCAATTATAAACAATTTTTTGTTTATCTAATTGGTTTTTAGAGTTCTCATAAAAATCAATTGGTACTACATCATCTAAACTTCCGTGCATCATTAAAATGTTAGGTTGTTGTTTACCTACTGGAATAATTTCATTCATTAGCAAACCTGATAGACTTATTACCGCAAGTGGTTTTTCAATACTTCTCAACCCAACCGCCAATGACATCATCCCACCCTGACTAAACCCACATAATATTACGTCTGAAATATCCAAAGACCTTTTTTCTGCTTCTTTCTTTATATATTCATTGAAAACCCTATCAGTGACGTTCTCTATATTTTGATCAAAAATATACCGCCTATCTTCATCAATATGAAACCACTGATAACCAAAAGGATTCAATTCACATTTATCAAATGCATTTGGTGATATAAATTCTATATTCGGTATTTTTTTTTGGATATGTTCCCCTATCGGCAAGAGATCATTCCCATCTGCCCCATAACCATGCAAGAGAACTAATAATTTTTTTTTATTACTCATTAACTCATTTCTAAAATTTTTGAATACAAATATAACACGTTTTTTTTGGAAATATTTGTTTAAAAAAGGTAGTTATTCACAATGAAGAATCTATTGGCTTTGAAAAAATTGAACACAATGATTATATAAATCGTACTAATTTATAATACAATGTCAGAATTTTTTAATATACTCGTAACTTTATCTGTGCTTGCAGTAGCATTTATTCTCATACTTGGCTTAACAAATATGTTAAAAAGTGGGAGTGCTAATCGTTCACAAAAATTAATGCGGTTACGTGTCATTGCGCAATTTATAGCAATTGTTTTTATTATGATATTTTTCTACTTTACTTATTGAGGGCCCAAGCGATTGTTAAGCTAAATAAAATTTATACAAAAACTGGTGATGATGGATCAACAGGGCTAGGCAATGGCTCAAGAATATTGAAAAATTCTGAGCGTGTTGCAGCATATGGAACTGTTGATGAACTTAACTCATTTATTGGACTCGCAAGAAGTCATATTGAGAATGATCAATTATATAGCATTGATCAAACACTAGCATTAATCCAAAATGATTTATTTGATCTAGGGGCTGATCTATGTATTCCAGACAGTGATAAGAGTGATGGTAGCTTAAAAATAATAAGTAGTTATGTTAATAACCTCGAAAAACAAATCGATTTGCTCAATAAGGAATTAAGCCCCCTTAAATCATTTATCCTCCCAGGTGGAACAAAAGTTGCAGCATACTTACACGTAGCAAGAACAATTGCTAGACGTTGCGAGAGGGAAATGATAGAACTTAACCAAACTGAAGGTGAGAGCATCAGTAAAGAAGCAATCCAGTATATTAACAGGCTGTCTGATTTCTTATTTGTTGTTGCGAGATATGTGAATTTAAAACTTAATTTTGATGATATTCTTTGGATTCCAGGGAATAACTATGATAAGTAACGGAGTCAAAATATGAAAATACTTATACCAGTAAAAAGGGTAGTGGACTACAATGTAAAAATCAGAGTGGATAAAGAGACTAATACTGTTGATCTAAATAATATAAAGATGTCAATTAACCCCTTTGATGAGATTGCTGTTGAAGAAGCAATTAGAATAAAAGAAAAAGGGCAATGTGATGAAATTGTTGTCATATCGCTAGGTCCCGAGCAATCAAAAGAAACAATAAGGAATGCCCTGGCAATGGGTGCTGATAGAGGAATACATGTAAAAACAGATCATTCCCCTGAACCTTTACTAGTTGCCAAAATTTTAGCAAAAGTTTGTGAAAAAGAATACTATGATCTTATTATTCTAGGAAAACAGTCAATAGATGACGATTGTAACCAAACTGGTCAAATGCTATCCGCATTGTTAAATCGTTCACTAGGAACTTACGCATCAAAAGTGGAGATAGAAAACGATACTATAACTGTGACGAGAGAAATAGATGGTGGACTTCAAACAATTAAACTCAAAAAGCCAGCTGTACTGACGACTGATTTGAGACTCAATGTGCCCCGCTATGCATCTTTGCCGAACATTATGAAAGCAAAGCAAAAAACAATAGATGAATTAGAGCCATCTGATTTGGGAATTAATATGACTTCGAAAGTCAGCACTATAAAAGTAGAGGAGCCTCCTAAAAGAGTTGGTGGCGGCAAGGTAAATTCTATAGAAGAATTAATTGATAAATTAAAAAACGTTTCAGGAGTGATTTAATGAGTGTACTTGTACTAGCTGAGCATAATAACCAAAGTTTGAAAGAAGCTACAAAAAAAACCATAACAGCAGCACAAAAAATATCTAGTCCTGTCCATATAGTTGTAATAGGAAATAATTGTGCATCTGCAGCAAATGATGCAGCTACATTAGAAGGCATTGAAAAAGTGTTGCATGTTGAGGACGCTATTTATGAAAATATGTTGTGCGAACCAACTGCTGATTTACTCTTTGGACTTATGAAAGATTATAACTATTTAGTTTCAGCGGCAACAACCAACGGAAAGAATATACTACCAAGAGTTGCTGCAAAATTAGATGTCAGCCAAATATCTGAAATAATATCTGTAATTGATAATAAAACATTCCAAAGACCTATTTATGCTGGAAACGCAATAGCTACTGTAGAGAGTTCTACAGAAAAAAATGTGATTACTGTCAGAACAACCGCTTTTGAAACAGCTCGGATTGGTTCATCAAATGCTACAATCGAAAAGATAGATGCAAGTGATAACCCGGGTTTGTCCGAGTTTATTGAGGAAAAAGTATCAAGTAGTGAAAGACCTGAATTAACTTCTGCTGGAATCATTATTTCTGGTGGCCGTGGAATGCAATCAGGTGATAATTTTAAAATGTTAGAGTCTGTTGCCGATAAGCTCGGAGCAGCTGTTGGTGCAAGTCGTGCAGCGGTTGATGCAGGGTTCGTTCCAAATGAGTACCAGGTAGGACAAACTGGAAAAGTTGTAGCACCAGAACTTTATATTGCTGTTGGTATATCTGGAGCCATCCAACATTTGGCAGGTATGAAAGATTCAAAAGTCATTGTTGCCATTAATAAAGATGATGAGGCACCTATATTTGAGGTTGCGGATTATGGTCTGGTAGCAGATTTATTCGATGCTGTTCCTGAACTTGACAAAGAACTTGAAAAAATACAAAAATAAGACATGTTTCAAACAATTGGCATAGCTGGAAGCGGTCTAATGGGGACTGCTATAGCTGAAGTCAATCTGCTATCAAAGTTCAATATAATATTGTTCGACTCAAATTCTGAACAGCTAGATAAAGCAAAAAACACAATATCCTGCAGATTAAATAAAAATAACCAAGATAATAATGAAGTTGGTAGAATTAAATATGTAGATGATGTTAGTTCATTTAAAGCCTGTAATTTGGTTATTGAATGTGTTACAGAAGATGAAAAAATTAAGGCAAAATTACTTGATGAAATTGCAACGATTATCAATAACCAAACCATACTAGCGACCAATACTTCATCAATATCTATAAATAGACTTTCAAAGAACACAGAAAATCCCGCAAATTTTATTGGCCTTCATTTTATGAACCCACCACAAATAATTAAACTAGTTGAAATAATCCCTAATAACAAAACCGACATTCAAATAGTTGATATTATAAAGGAGTACATTGCCGCACTTAGCATGCAATCTGTCATTTCTGACGACCAACCAGGTTTTATTGTAAATAGAGTCCTAATTCCTATGATTAATGAAGCAGTCTATGCACTTGAAAGTGGGTTATCTGATGTACAATCAATTGATAAAGCTCTTAAATCAGGAGCTAATTTCCCAATGGGACCACTGCAACTTGCAGACTTTATTGGCCTCGATACATGTCTATATATTATGCAAATTCTTACAAAAGATTTTGAGAATCCCAAATACAAACCTTGTCATCTACTAGAAGATTATGTTAGACAAGGAAAGCTTGGAAGAAAAACTGGTGAAGGTTTTTATAAGTATTAAATAAATTTT
>JAYPSX010000044.1:0-8245 GCA_038133315.1 Hyphomicrobiales bacterium | reverse complement strand
CCTGGATTTATTCGATATTTATCCAAATTCTGCGCGCAATCAGGAAAATCTTTTAGAAGTTTATGTCCAATATAATGAAAATCACCGACAAGAGGGATTGAATAGTTTTTCTTTAATAAACTCTCCTTTATATATGGAACGGCTTTTGCTGCATCTTCTCTGTCTACAGTAATTCTAACTATCTCGGAACCTTCTTCGTATAGATCGATAATTTGTTGAGTAGTTTTTGATACATCAGCTGTATCGGTATTTGTCATTGATTGAATAACAACTGGTTCACCACCACCGATTGACACATTACCGACTTTTACAATAATCGATTTTGGTTTTGCACTCATAATCACAGCTAAGTTTTTTATTTAGGTTAAATATATACGAATTAATGAATAAAAAAAGTACTCAATTGTAATAGATTGTCACAATAATTTCAGTTTAAAGTATGGATTAATTAAAAATTCTCTGTAACTTAGCTGGAAATCTATCTTTAGATTTAAGCATAAAATAAATCAGCAAACTATATAATAAAGTAGATAAGATAGTATTTGTAGCAAATGGGATTGCCATAACATATGCAGTGATTAAACCATTAAAGGTATATCCATAGTAACCCGTTGTCCAAAAACCAAAGTTTGTGACGACAAAAAATACTAAGCAAGATGCAAGTGACATTGCGGTAACATTTAGGAGGTTAAATCTCCTAAGTAGAAAATAACTTGATAGAGATATTACAGCAAATGATAGGTATATCCATATCATATAGCTATAGAATCCAATAAGGATGTCAGATAGGAAAATTGCAAATAGTGGAATTGCAGTTCCTATAAATTTATTATTAGTGATCATTGGTAAGGTGACGGCAATAGCCAAAACTGGTGTAAAATTGGGCGGATGGGGTATTATTCTACTTATTGCCAGAATTATTATAGTATATAAGATTATTCCAATTATTTTCATCACAATTCACATTGCGACAAAAGCATGATTCTGTCAAGTACTTCACAGAACTGGTAATATTCATAAATATAATTATTCTCTATGAGGAATAATTTTTTCTACATAACAGAGATTTGAAAAAAAAATAGTTCAATAAGAAAAAATATATTTGGTTCATTCGCTGAAATAATCAATAATAACATTGACTTAAAATGGGAAAAATAATGATTTATGAATATCAAGGGAAGAGACCACAAATCAATAAAAACAGTTGGGTAGCAGAGAATGCAGTAATTATAGGTAATGTAGTTTTAGAAGAAGAAGTTAGTATTTGGTGGAATGCTGTATTGAGGGGAGATAATGAACCTATCGTCATTGGAAAAGGTTCAAACATACAAGATGGATCAGTTGCTCATACAGATCCTGGGTATGGACTGCACATTGGGGCTAATGTAACAGTTGGTCATATGGCAATGATACATGGATGCACTATTGGTGATAACTCATTAATTGGGATAGGAGCCATTGTCCTAAATGGTGCTAAGATTGGGAAGGGATGTTTGATCGGAGCAAATTCATTTATTCCTGAGAAGAGAGAAATACCAGATAATTCCATTGTACTTGGAGCACCTGGGAAAGTGATTGGGGAAGTTCAAGATAAACATAAAGCGATGATGGAACGTGCACAAAAAAGCTATGTACGGAGATCATATTTATATAAATCAGAACTAGTTGACATTTCTGAGGAGTTCAGTTTTACTAAATAGGATTGAAATTTCAAAAAATCTGTAATACATTTATAAAGTAAATTTTTAATTTAGGGAGGTAGCCATGAATAACAAATTAGTAATTGGGGTTATTGTTGCTGTTGTTGTAGCTGTGGCAGCATACTTCATAATGCAAAATGCCGGCACAGATAGATCAGCTGACTCGGGGACTGGTGGAGCATTAATGAGAACAAACCAAACCGAAGGTCCTGTTGTAATTGGAAGTAAGACAGTTGATATTCCAATAATCAATGAATTTGAAACATACGGTCAAGCATATTAATAATTAATATTAGATTTAATTTAATTTTAAAAGGGCTATATTATTAGCCCTTTTTTTTGTGACTGCAGGCAACATAAGCTTGTAATATGCGCACAAACAACTATAAGTAATCAAAAATCATTGACCAGCTTGGCACATACATCATGAGTTATGATATAGAAAAAAAATATGACTATTTGCTAAAAAACAATGAAATTGAATTTGATCAAAAACAATTCAATTTATTGAGAGAATTATCAAAAAAAAGCAAAGAGTTTTTAAGCTTTGTAAACAATCATTCTATCTTATCAAAAATTGGCATATCAAAAGCAAAGCCTCCAAAAGGTATTTACATTTATGGGCAAGTTGGCAGAGGAAAATCAATGCTTATGGACCTATTCTATAACAGCATAGAAATCAAAGAAAAAAGGAGAGTACATTTTAATGCTTTTATGAATGAGGTACACGATGAAATTTTCAAGTGGAGACAAAGAATAAAAGATGCTGATGGGGTAGATCAAAATACAGATCCTGTTCTCATGGTAGCTAGATATATAAAAAAAGATTGCAAGTTACTATGTTTTGATGAATTTCAGGTTGAAGATATTGCAGATGCAATGATACTCGGTAGGTTATTCAAAATATTATTTGAAATGGGAATAGTAGTTATTTCAACTTCTAATATACATCCACGGAATTTATATTCAAATGGTCTAAACAGAGATACCTTCATCCCTTTCATAGATAAATTAGAAGAGAATATGGATGTATATAATCTAGAAGCATCAAAGGATTATAGAATGGATAGGATAAAAGACACGAAGGTGTATTTTTATCCAAACAGTAAAAAAAATCAAAAATATTACATTGATACTTGGCAAAATCTGATTGGTAGTATAGAAGTTACCAATAGAATTCTAACTGTCAAAGGCAGAGAATTATCCATAGATAGATCAGCAGGTAAATATGCTCAATTTAGCTATGAAGACTTATGTGTTAAACCATTGGGGGTTGCTGATTATATTGAAATAGCCAAAAATTATGATGTGATTTTTATTTCAAATATTCCAGTAATTGATCCAAAAAAAAGAAATGAAATAAAAAGATTTATAAATTTGATTGATACATTTTATGAAACAAAAAAGATCTTGTTCATATTAGCTGAATCTACTCCTAAAGATATTATGATTGGAGGAAAAGATGATAATATCTTTCAAAGAACAGTTTCACGATTAGAGGAAATGCAATCAGCTGAATACTTAAATAATATAATTGAAGTTTAAAGAAGAGAGGAATTATTATGGGTGCAGGAAGAAATAAGATATCACTTATTGGAGCTGGTCAAATAGGTGGTACATTGGCTCTATTGTCAGGATTAAAGGAATTAGGAGACATAGTTCTTTTTGATATTATAGATGGGGTTCCTCAAGGTAAAGCTCTAGATATTGCTCAAGCAAGCACAGTAGAAATGTTTGACTCAAAAATACAAGGAGCCTCTGATTATAGTGCTATTGCTGACTCAGATGTTATTATTGTTACCGCAGGAGTACCTCGTAAACCGGGTATGAGTAGAGATGATTTGCTTGAGATCAATCTAAAAGTAATGAGTTCTGTTGGGGAAGGCATAAAAAAATATGCACCAAACTCATTTGTAATTTGTATTACAAATCCTCTAGATGCAATGGTATGGGCTCTTCAAAAAGCAACAGGTCATAAGCCAAATATGATCTGCGGTATGGCTGGTGTTCTTGACTCTGCTAGATTTAGACTATTTCTTGCTGAGGAAATGAATGTTTCAGTTGAAGATGTTACAGCTTTTGTTTTAGGTGGACATGGAGATACAATGGTACCTTTAACAAGATACTCAACAGTAGCTGGTATTCCACTTCCTGATCTAATCAAGATGGGTTGGATTACTGAGAAAAAACTTGCAGATATAGTACAAAGAACGCGTGACGGTGGTGCAGAAATTGTAGCACTATTAAAGACAGGTTCTGCTTATTATGCACCAGCAAGTTCTGCAATTTCTATGGCAGAATCATACTTAAAAGATAAAAAGAGATTATTGCCTGCAGCAGCTTATCTTCAAGGTGAATATGATGTGAATGGTTACTACATTGGTGTACCTGTGATTATAGGCAAGAATGGCGTTGAAAAAATAGTAGAAATTGATCTCAATAAAGATGAAAAGGAAGAATTTGATTCTTCTGTAAATTCTGTCAAGAACCTTGTTGCGGCTTGTCAAAAGATTGCCCCAAATCTAAAATAAGCAATAGCAAATTAACATCATAAATCTATGAACATTCACGAACATCAAGCTAAAGAATTACTCAAACAATTCAATGTACCCGTTTTGAATGGTTTTGTTGCTTATAATGAAGCGGAACTAGGCAAGCAAATAGACACATTGAAAGGGCCTATTTGGGTTGTTAAAGCTCAAATTCATGCAGGTGGGCGTGGAAAAGGCGGCGGTGTTAAAGTTGTTAACAGCATAGAAAATGTTTATGAAGAATTTAATAATATGATGGGTATGAATCTGGTTACAAAACAGACTGGTCCAGAAGGTAAGGAAGTTAAAAGAATATACATAGAAGATGGTTGCAAGATAAAAGAGGAGTTCTATTTATCCTATCTTATTGATAGAAAAACAAAATCCATTTGTCTAATTGCCTCCTCTGAGGGTGGTATGGATATCGAAGAAGTAGCAGAAAAAACTCCTCATAAAATTGCTAAAATATTTATTGATCCAGTAACAAATAAATTATCAGAAGATGATGTAAGCAAAGCATCAGATATTTTGAATCTTGGGGAAACCCAATTTGATCAGTTAAATGAAATTTTGAGTAATATACTAAAGTTATTCATAGAAAAAGATGCAAGTTTAATTGAGATCAATCCTTTTGTACTTACGGAAGACAATCAATTTTTTTGCCTTGATGCAAAAATGAATTTTGATTCCAATGCACTTTTTAGACATGAAGAAATATTATCTTTAAGGGATCTAAGTGAAGAAGAGCCATTGGAAATTGAAGCGTCAAAGCATGGCTTAAACTATATAAAATTAGATGGTTCAATTGGGTGTATGGTTAATGGAGCCGGATTAGCTATGGCTACTATGGACATCATAAAGCTTTATGGTGAAAAGCCAGCAAATTTTCTTGATGTTGGAGGTGGAGCAACAAAAGAACAAGTGATGAATGCTTTCAAAATTATCTTAAGTGATGAAAGTGTAAAAGGCATTCTCGTAAATATATTTGGTGGTATTATGCGCTGTGAAATTATTGCTCAGGGTATAATTGACACAGCAAATGAACTAAATCTGTCAATACCTCTGGTTGTTAGATTGGAGGGTACAAATGTAGAACTGGGCAAAAAATATCTTGATGAATCAGGTCTAAATATAATTTCGGCAAACGATTTAGATGACGCTGCAAAGAAAATTGTAAACGCCGTGTCGAAAGGTAATTAATGTCAATTTTAGTTGATAGAAATACAAAAGTTATATGCCAAGGATTTACTGGGAAGCATGGGACATTCCATTCACAGCAAGCAATAGAATATGGAACTAAACTAGTTGGCGGAGTTACTCCTGGAAAAGGAGGGAGTGTTCATTTGGATTTGCCTGTTTTTGATACTGTTTCTGATGCTGTTTCAAAAACTGGTGCTAATGCAACTTCGATTTATGTACCTCCAAAATATGCAGCATCAGCAATTCTTGATGCAATAGAAGCTGAAATTGAAATAATTGTCTGCATTACAGAAGGTATACCTGTGCTAGATATGCTAGAGGTGAGAGCTACACTTGAAAAATCAAAATCAACATTGATTGGCCCGAACTGTCCAGGAATAATTACACCAGAAGAGTGCAAAATTGGCATCATGCCTGGGCATATCCATAAATCTGGATCAGTTGGAATTGTATCTCGTTCAGGGACTCTTACATATGAGGCGGTTGCACAGACTACAGCTGTTGGTTATGGTCAATCTACATGTGTAGGGATTGGTGGCGATCCTATAAAGGGAATTGACTTTATAGAAGTTATTGAGAAATTTAATTATGATGACAAAACCGAAGCAATAATAATGATTGGTGAAATTGGTGGTTCTGCTGAAGAAGATGCAGCTGAGTTCATAAAAAATAGTAAGATTAAGAAGCCGATGGTTGGTTTTATTGCTGGAGTCACAGCTCCTCCTGGACGTAGAATGGGTCATGCAGGGGCGATTGTTGATGGAGCTTCTGGATCAGCTGAAACAAAGATTGAAGCAATGAAAAGTGCTGGTGTTGTGATGGCGGAGTCACCAGCAATGCTTGGCACAACTCTAAAAAAAATAAGATAATTTCTTCTAACTATTATCAGATACAAGCTTTAGGTGACTAGGTCTATTTCTTGGGTGAGCCTTCCTATGAATATCGAGTAGTTCAGTCTCGTTAACTTTTGTGTAGATTTGTGTTGTAGATAAACTGGCATGGCCCAATAACTCTTGTATTGATCTGAGATCTACACCAGCTTGCAAAAGATGTGTTGCATATGAATGTCTAAGTGAATGCGGTGTAGCATTTTCTGGCAAGTTAAGACTTGAACGCATTTTTTGCATAAGTAATTGAACAATCCTCGGACTGAGCCTTTCACCCCTAACTCCAATAAACAAAGGATCATCGAATTTGTATTTTTTTGGATAAAGCTCGAGATATTTTTTTAGACCTTCTCTAACTTCTTGTAAAATAGGAACTTCTCTGTATTTATTACCCTTACCCCTCACTCTAATTGTATCTTGCCAATCCTCGATGGGCGCATCTTTTATATTTAATTCAAGTGCTTCAGTAATTCTTAAACCGCAACCGTATAACAAAAGGAATATAGATCTATTTCTTTCATATACCCAGTCAGGATTTTCTTTCTTAATTTTATCGTTCTCAATTAATTCTTTTGCTTGGTTAAGGGATAATGCTTTTGGAACAGTACTTGGAAGTTTAGGCATTCTTATTTGGTTTATGGAATTATTTTTTAATACATCAATTTTATTTAGAAATTCAAATAAAGATCTAATGCTAGACATGATACGAGCAATTGTTCTTGAACCATTACCATCACGTCTTTTTTTTGCCATGAAAGCTCTAAAATCTGAGGCAACTAAGGATTCTAGATTTTTAAGAGATAAAGGACCACCAATGTGTTCGATTAAGAATGAGATAAATGCATCAATATCTCTATAATATGCATCAATCGTATTTGGGGATACTCTTTTCTCATTTTTTATAAAATCAATCCACGAGTTCAACGCATGATTAATCTCATCTTTAACTAGATCAATTTCATATATGTTATTCATTGACATGTTTTTATCTTATTTTTTGTCCTGTTGTTTCCCAATCCTTTAAAAAATTCTCTAAACCTATATCTGTGAGGGGATGTTTTATTAAATCTTTTAATATTTTGGGAGGTATTGTGGCCACATCAGCTCCCAACATTGCAACTTGAATAACATGATTTGTATTTCTGATGGATGCAGCTAAAATTTGAGTATTTAAGTTATCGTAGTTGTCGTAGATGCTTCTGATTTGACCAATTAACTCTACTCCATCAATTCCCGAGTCATCCAATCTTCCTATAAATGGTGAAATATAGGTTGCTCCAGCTTTTGCAGCAAGAAGTGCTTGGGATGCAGAAAAACATAGCGTAACATTTGTTGGGATTTTTAAATTATAAAATTTATTACAAGCTTCAAGGCCATCCCATGTGAGTGGAATTTTGACTACAACATTAGGAGCTATGGCATGTAAAATTTTCCCCTCTTCAACCATTTCATTGGCAGTAATAGCTGTAACTTCTGCACTAACTGGGCCAGGAATTAATTTACAAATTTTTGAGATTGTCTCTTTTATATCTTTCCCAGATTTAGCAATTAGTGATGGATTCGTTGTGACTCCATCAACCATATTTGTTTTTGCCAGATCTTCTATTTCATCAATTTCGGCGGTATCAATAAAAAATTTCATCTTTTTTCCAATCATATTAAATATAGGAAGAATCTATATATATAAATGACAAGTAAATCAAATTTACCTAGACTTACTATCGTAGGATATAATTATTATCACTTAGTTAAATATTCAAAAAAATTTATCGTAAGAAATGAATAAACTCAAATTTTTGTCAGTTCTGTTACCCATAAATATTGATAGACCTTTCACTTACAGTTCCGAGGAGAAGCTAGATATAGGAACTATAGTAAAAGTTTCGTTTGGTAAGAGGGAGCTTTATGGGGTTGTCTGGGAGGCTGA
>JAYPSX010000043.1:0-8553 GCA_038133315.1 Hyphomicrobiales bacterium | reverse complement strand
CTTAAAATTGTTAAACCAATTAATCATAAATATATCTGCATTCTTAATAATGCAGTAAGTATTATTCTGATAGATCAGACTAATATAAATAGAGTTTCAAAAGGTAGTGGGATAAGTTTCCAAAAAACCAAGGAAGCAGAATTGCTTGATGCTTTATCCGTTGATATCAATGATAAGGTTGCTATTAGGTCAATGGCGAACAATAGGATTATTGCCAAATTAGATGATCTTCACAACTATCTTAGTGAAAGAGGAAGAGTTGGAAAAAAATTGAAGTTGAGTATTAAGGGTGGTGTTTATCTATCCAGAATTTAGAATAGATAGTGTATGTTAGATTTCTTTTGATATATGAAGGGTTTGAGTTGGGTATGCAAACTCAATCTTTTCTTCTTCAAATTTTTTGAAAATTTCATAATTCACCGTTTGAATAATATCCATATATTCTTTGTAGTCATTGTCCGGAACGGATACATAAAATATTACTTCAAATAATAAAGCTGAGTCGCCAAAGCTTTTAAAATTTGCTCTATCAAAGCGAGCATTTTCTGCCTTGATTATTATCTCTTTTATTAAATCTGGGATCTTGGTAAGAAGTTCATACGGTGTTTGGTATACTATACCCAAGTGAATCTCAGCTCTTCTTTCTGTCATTCTTCGGTAATTTCTCACTCTGCTTCCGAGTAAATCTGCATTTGAACAAACTAATTCTTCACCTGAGAGAGCTCTTATTCTAGTGGTCTTAATACCGATTTGTTCAACGGTTCCAGATATGTCCCCAACTACTATATAATCATCAATTTCAAAGGGTTTATCTAATACTATAGCTAGTGATGCAAAGAGATCTCCTAGAATATTTTGAGCGGCAAGTGCAATAGCAATACCACCAATACCAAGCCCTGCAACCAGTGCGGTTATGTCTACGCCAATGTTATCAATGCAAAGTAGTAAGGCAATTGACCAAATAGCGGATCTTGCAAAAAACTTGATTAACGAGATTGCGTTTTTTACTGCGCTTTTTCTACCAGTCGATTTCAGTTTGTTATTGCTTGATATCAGGTTGACACTGACTCCATCAATTATATATGCAAGTTGAATAAAGAATATTAATGATAAAAATATATTTATAGCCCCAATGAATGGGTAATTTTGGAATAAATTTTGTGAAATAAATAAGAATATAATTAGAAATAAGCTTACGTTATTTAAACGGTCCAAAACAATATTAATAATATCAAATATTTGGCTTTTTTCTTGTATATTTGCAGTTATTCTATTTTTTGACCAAATCAATATTAAGTATAGCAATACCGATAAAAAAATATTCAGTCCACCATATATGATGAAATCTAAGTAGCTGTCTGGTATTATTTGAAGATTCATATTATTTGCCTAGTAGTTTCTCGGCAACATCAACTGCTGCATAGGTAAGTATACCATCTGCCCCAGATCTTTTGAAGCATAATAAAGACTCCATTATAATATCATTATAATCCAGCCATCCATTTAATGATGCTGCCATGATAGATGCATATTCACCAGATACTTGATAAGCAAATGTTGGCATGCCAAACTCTTTTTTTATTCTATATATTATATCTAAGTAGGGCATTCCTGGTTTGACCATAATCATATCTGCACCCTCATTTATATCAAGCTGTACTTCTCTCAATGATTCATCGCTATTTCCAAAATCCATTTGGTAGGTTGATTTGCTTCCAGTAAGATTATTCTTTGATTTTATTGCGTCTCTGAATGGACCGTAGTATGAGGATGCGTATTTTGCAGCATATGACATAATAATCGTATCTTTAAAATTATTTTCCTCAAGGGCACTCCTTATCATTAGAATTCTTCCGTCCATCATATCTGATGGTGCAATAATATCAGTTCCTGCTCGGCACTGGTTTAGTGCTTGTTTTATAAGTATTTCAATTGTTTCATCATTAAGAATTTTATCTTCTTTTAATATTCCATCGTGCCCATGAGAGGTGTAAGGATCTAGTGCCACATCAGTCATAATGCCTATATTGGGGACTTTATCTTTTATTTCATTAATTGTTCTACATATTAGGTTGTCACTTTTTAGTGCTTCTTCACCATCCGTTGATTTGTATTTATTATCCACAACTGGGAATAACGCTAATAGGGGGATTTGAAGATCTTCAGCTTTTTTTGCAACATCGACTATTCTATCTATTGAATATCTATTAACACCCGGGAGTGAGTCAATCCGTTCAAGAATGTTATTCCCTTCGCATACAAATAATGGGAGTATTAGATCATTTGTAGATAGAATGTTTTCAGAAACAAGCCTTCTTGACCAATCTGCCTGTCTATTTCTTCTCATTCTTACGAGTGGATAACTGTTTGTTATTTTTTGCATTTTAATAAGAATTTAACACCAAGGGTATGAATCATATATATTATAAAATAGTTATAATTCAACAGATTATCAAAATACAATAAAATATGGAACTGTGTAATACAAAATATAAAAAATGTAAAATTATATACCTTCTGATTATACAAGTTTTTTTTCTCCTTTCTCCATCAGTATCATCAGCAAATTTATTAGATCAAATTGACAGATACAAAAGTAATGATTTGTTCTTATTTGATGATCCATTTTCTAACTCTATTGATGAACAATACTCGTTAGATGATAATTTGATGCTGGTTTCAGGAAGCTCAAAAAAAGGCTTTTTAAATTATCAAAATTATTTAGAAATTGAAAAAGCTATTAGGTTTTATCAAGATATTCTATATCAGGGAGGGTGGCCTTCCATAGATATAACGACGGAACTTGAAATAGGAGATGTTTCTGAAGAAATCATAAAACTGAGAGAGAGGTTGGTGATCACAAAAGATATTGATCAGGATAGAGGAATTAGTGATATTTTTGATATTTTTGTTGCTGATGGACTTAAAAACTTCCAAAGCAGACATGGACTTGAACCAACTGGTAGGCTTGATAAAAATACAATTCAGCATCTAAATCATCCAGTAGAATATAAATTAAAGAAGTTAGGAATTAATAAAACTCGATTTCTAAATTATATATCAGGGTTGGGCGAGAGATATATATTTGTAAACATACCTGGTGGTGATTTAGTAGCTGTTGATAATGGAACAGTAGATTATTACACAAAAGTTATAGTAGGGAAAAGTGATAGGCAAACTCCAATTATAGATAGTGATATTTATGAAATAAATTTTTTTCCATACTGGCATGTACCTGAGAGTATTGTCAAAAAAGACATAATTAAAGCAATGAACATTGATCCAAGATACTTGGAAAAAAATAATATTTTTATTTATCAGGATTATTACTATCAAAAAATAATAAACCCACAATATATAGATTGGACAACAGAGGAAGCAACTTTATTTAAATTTCGTCAAAATCCTGGTTTTACTAATTCCCTTGGTGTAGCAAAAATAAATTTCCCAAATGAACATGCAGTGTTTCTTCATGATACTCCAAGAAAATCATTGTTTAACGAAGAAATACGTTACTTCAGTTCCGGTTGTGTTCGTGTTCAAAATATCGACGACTTAATTAATTGGCTACTTTCTAAAAGTGCCAATTGGAATGAAGATTTACTTCATGAGATATTAAATAATTCTGTAACAAAAACACTCAGACTTGACACAGAAATTCCAATAAAAATTGGTTATATAACGGCGTGGGTTGATAATGGGCAAATTCAATTTAGAGATGATATTTACAAAAAGGATTCAACATATTAATAAAAATAATAGCTTATTAGGGTTAGGGGCTCATTTTTTCGTAAAAGTAGCTGTCTTGAAATTTTCAAATTCTCTTCAGGTCTTTAATAAAATTCATACTCATAAATCATTTGTATTTTAATCTCAAAAAGACTATTTATTAATTAACAGGACATAGGTATGAAAAAGAGATATTCACAATACATTAAAGACTCAATAGATAGCGTAATTTCTGAAGGTAGGTACAGAACATTTGCGAACATTACAAGAATACGTGGTGATTATCCACATGCAACCCTACACATGAAATCCGGAAACAAGAAAAAAATTACAGTTTGGTGTTCCAATGATTATCTTGGTATGGGGCAAAATCAATCTGTACTCACTGCAATTAAAGAAACCATTGACACAATAGGTGGGGGATCAGGCGGTACTAGGAATATTTCAGGAACAACAAATCAACATGTTTTATTAGAGGACACTCTCTCTAAATTACATAATAAAGAGTCCTCACTGCTTTTTACATCTGGATATGTTGCGAATGATGCCACGCTGTCAACTTTATCAAAAATAATACCTGATCTAGTTCTGTTATCAGATGAAAGCAACCATGCTTCGATGATTGAAGGTATTCGTCACGGAGGTGCTTCTAAAATAATATTCAAGCACAATGATATGGTTGATTTGGAAGAGAAGCTTATAAGAGTGGGTACTCAAAAAAATAAAGTAATAGCCTTTGAGTCTGTTTATTCTATGGATGGTGATATTGCCAAAGTAAAAGAAATCTGTGACCTTGCAGATAAATATGATGCACTAACTTATATTGATGAAGTTCATGCTGTTGGTATGTATGGTAATACAGGAGCAGGTATGGCAGAGCATTTAAACCAAATGGAAAGAATTGATATAATAGAAGGGACATTAGCAAAAGCATTTGGTCTGGTTGGAGGATATATCTCTGGCGAAAAAACATTAATAGATGCCATTAGATCATATGCACCTGGATTTATTTTTACAACATCCCTACCACCATCAATAGCCGCTGGTGCAAATGTGAGCATCAACCATCTTATGGACTCTTCAATAGAGCGCGATCAAATGCATGCAAATGTGGCTTTATTAAAATCAAAACTTACAGAAATTAATCTTCCTGTAATTACAAACGAAAGCCATATAATTCCTATTTTAGTTGGAGACCCAATATTAACAAAAAAAGTTACTGATCAATTATTAGATGAGTTCAATATATATGTTCAACCAATCAACTATCCTACTGTTCCAAAAGGTACAGAGAGGCTAAGAATAACAGCAAGTCCATATCATAACATTGATGATATTGATCACCTTGTAAGTTCATTAGACAGCATTTGGAAAGAAATGAAAATCGCTCGTGCTGCATAGAAAATATAAAATTATCATGGAGATGAAATGACAAAAGATTTTTTTACTGCCCCATTATCACAGATAGATCCAGAGGTTTTTCAATCAATTGGAAGAGAGGTTGATCGACAAAAATTTGGTATTGAATTAATTGCTTCTGAAAATATTGTATCCAAAGCAGTATTAGATGCCCAAGGTTCAATCCTTACAAATAAATATGCCGAAGGTTATCCAAATAAAAGATATTATGGTGGTTGTATGTTTGTTGATGAAACTGAGCAACTAGCAATTGAAAGAGCAAAAGAATTATTTAAATGTGATTACGCCAATGTTCAGGCTCATTCTGGTTCACAGGCAAATCAGGCTGTAATGTTAGCTCTTCTAAAACCGGGTGATGCTTTTATGGGAATGACACTTGCAGCAGGTGGTCATCTGACCCATGGTGCAGCTCCAAACTTATCTGGTAAATGGTTTAATGCCATAGGTTATGGTGTTCGTAAACAAGATGCTCTAATTGACTATGATGAACTTTATCAAAAAGCTAGAGAACATAAACCAAAACTTATCATTGCTGGTGGTTCAGCATATCCAAGAATAATAGATTTTAGTAAATTTAGAGAAATTTGTGATGAAATTGGCGCATACTTACTTGTAGATATGGCTCATTTTTCAGGGCTAGTTGCTGGAGGTGCCTATCCGAGTCCATTCCCTTATGCAGATATCGTAACAAGTACAACTCACAAAGTATTAAGGGGACCCCGCGGTGGCTTGGTTCTTACAAATAATGAAGAAATTGCAAAGAAAGTAAATTCTGCAATATTTCCTGGACTGCAAGGTGGTCCTTTATGTCACATAATCGCAGCAAAAGCTGTTGCTTTTAAAGAAGCACTCTCAGACTCCTTTAAAGATTATGCAAACCAAGTAGTTAAAAACTCAATTGTTCTGGCAGACACAATCCAAAAGAGAGGATTTGATATTGTCTCAGGTGGGACTGAGACGCACTTATCACTTATTGATTTGAGACCAAAAGGGCTAACTGGAAAGCTTGCTGAAAAATCTCTCGAGAATGCAGGTATTACCTGTAATAAAAATGGAATCCCTTTTGATCCTGAGTCACCATTTATAACTTCTGGTATAAGATTGGGAACGCCAGCGGCAACATCAAGAGGTTTTAAGGAAGATGAATTCGTTCTGGTTGGGAACCTAATAGGGGATGTTTTGGATAGTTTAGCTAATAATAAAGAAGATAATAGTACAGTAGAAAAAGAGGTTCATCAAAAGGTGATGGAAATTTGCAATAATTTTCCAATATACCCACTATTATAGATTTAAAATGAGATGTCCATATTGTTCAAATAAAGAAACACAGGTTAGGGACTCACGTCCTTCTGAAGATAATTCTACAATCAGAAGAAGGCGTATTTGCCCTGGATGTGGAGGACGCTTTACTACTTTTGAAAGAATTCAACTCCGTGAGTTATATGTACTTAAAAGAACTGGTCAAAAGGTAATTTTTGATAGAGATAAGCTAATGAGATCGGTACAAATTGCTACTAGAAAGAGGCCAGTAGAAGTTGATAAATTAGAGCAAATGGTATCTGGGATTGTCAGACAATTAGAAAATCGCGGTGATACATTTGTCCCAACTGAGTTAATAGGAAGATTAATAATGGAAGGCCTGCGTCAACTAGATGATGTGTCATATGTTAGATTTGCCTCTGTTTACAAAGACTTCAGGGAAGCAAAAGACTTCGAAGAATTTTTAGAGGAAATTTCTGATAAAAAAAGTTAATTAAATACCTACAAATTATGCCTATTAATGCCGACGATCACCGATATATGCGCCTTGCACTGCAAATTGCAAAAAAAGAACAGGGAAAAACTTACCCAAATCCATCTATTGGCTGTGTGATTGTTAAAGATCGTAAAATTTTAGCTACAGGTCATACTAATGCAGGAGGCGTACCTCATGCTGAAATAATGGCTATGAAAAATTCGTCTAACCTTGAAGGTGCATCTATGTATGTCACAATGGAACCTTGTTGCCACTATGGTAAGTCATCGCCTTGTACCAAAGAAATTGTAAAAAATAAAATTAAACGTGTAGTTATAGGTATGGTTGATCCTAATCCCTTAGTTTCTGGTAATGGAATAAAAGAATTAAGGAATAACAAAATAGAAGTGGATATTGGTTGTTGCGAGTTAGAAGCGAGAGAACAAAATGCTGGTTTTGTGTCAAGAATTTCAAAGGGAGTACCTAAAGTAGTTGCTAAAATAGCAATTACAAAAGATAATTTTATGGCAAAAAATAATAATGAAAGACTCAAGATCACAAATGCTGAAATTGACAGGTATATTCATGTCTTAAGATCAAAATATGATGGGATTTTAATTGGTAATGGAACATATAAAAAAGATAACCCTCATTTAAACATCAGGTTGGAGGGGTACAATAGTTTTTCTTCATCGAGGTTTGTATTGTCAAGTCATGCAGATATTATAGAGAACTCAAATCTTTACTTAACTAAAAATAATGGGAATCTCTATTTTATAGTTAGCAGTGATTTATCAATTACTAATTCAAAAGAATTATCTCTTGATGGGTTACGTTTTATTAGAGTCAAAAACAACGATGACGATAATTTTTTAAAACTTGAGGATGTTGTTGAACAAATTGGTCAAAATGGAATTAACAATCTCCTGATTGAACCAGGAGTTACGCTATTTGATAATATTATAAAAAAAACAATTCCTGATGAGCTTATCTTTTTTCAAAGCAAAGATCGTATTGGTAAGGAAGGTTTGTTTGTTGAAGCACTAGATAATATTATAAATAATAAAAATAAATCATATGAATTTGTATCTAAAAAAGAAATGTGTGATACATATATAATAAAATACAGATCTAAGTGAAATAAGAGATATGTTTACCGGAATTATAATTGATATTGGGGTAATTAAAAAAATTACAAAAAAAGATGAAGATATTATACTCAGTATATATTCAAGTAATGTAAAAGGATTCACAAATGGCATGTCTATTTCTTGTTCAGGAATATGTTTGACCGTTATCGATTTTAATAAAAGTGAGAAAGGGTATGTCTTCGATGTTTATGTGTCTAAAGAAACGTTATCTAAAACAAACCTTGGAAATTTGATAGTTGGTGATCATATTAATTTAGAGAAAAGCCTGTCATTGGGAGATGAAATGAGCGGGCATATTGTGCAGGGTCACATAGATGGTGTTGTTAAAATCAAAAATATTGAGAGCATTGGAGATTCAAAAAAGTTTTGTTTTGGAGTCGACTCTAATCTTGTGAAGTTTATAGCCTCAAAAGGTTCTGTATCATTAGATGGTACATCTCTAACCGTTAACCATGTAAATGATAATGAATTCGAAATTAATTTTATTCCATACACACTAGAGCATACAACATGGAAATA
>JAYPSX010000042.1:5429-8618 GCA_038133315.1 Hyphomicrobiales bacterium | reverse complement strand
AAAAGCTCTAGTCAATGATTGTTCATCAAGATTACCTGATTTAATTAAATCATTTAATAATTCAGTAGATGAATCAAATTGATTGGACTCATATAAGTCGATTGACTTATTTAGATCATCTAAATATACATTGGCATTTATATTATAAGAGTTGATAATCAGAAAGATTGAAGAAATCCCAATTAGTAGAGTAAATCTTTTCAACATGATGGTTTAAATTTCCAATAAATAAATCTAAAAAATTTAATATAAGTATATATATATTTTACAATTATTAATATTTTATAATTATGTTTGTTATGTGTCATGAGCAAATTATTAATCAACAAAAAATATATATTAATAGAATTGATCATCATTGCAATGATCATTCCATCTATTATTTTGTTTTATAGATTGGCTAATTATGTCATACCAATATTATGGATAATTAGCATATATGCACTTACGATATTTAACAAATACCATAAAAAAGAAAAATTCCTAGAAATACTAAATTTCAGCGCTTTTACAAAAAATAACATTGAAAAAATAATAGTAAGGTGGTTTTTTCTTACGGTAATAATCTATCTGATCACTTTTTATTTTTATGATGATAAATTATTCTCAATTCAAAAACAAAATCCTTATTTTCTATTAGTGATTTTGCTTGTATACCCTATATTTTCTGCGTTACCTCAAGAATTTATATTTACAACTTATTTCTTTAATAGATATGAAAGTATAGTACCATCAAAATACCAAGTTTTTATGAGTGCTGTAATCTTTACCTACGCTCATGTTTTGTTTATAAATTTTATCGCGCCCTTTTTATCAATATTTGGTGGAATGATATTTGCTACCACATACAAGGAAACAAAGTCTCTATCTCTAGTTACATTCGAACATGCACTTTATGGTAACTCACTATTTTTTATGGGCTTAGGATACTATTTTTGGGGAGGCTCTGTATCTTAGTTCTTATTAGAATTGGTTCACAACTACAAAATTATTAAACAATCCAATTATAACTAAATCTTCGACATCACCTCCAAATGATCTGATCAAAGAAGTATCTAATTTGTATACAGTAAATAATAAATAATTAGTTCTATAAATAATACCGGGGTTTGATTGCAGCAATAAATAAGAAAAACCGGATATTAAATTAGCGGTCTGATCATCTTCACCAGATTGGATCGCATATTCATTAATATGAGTTGAAATATATGAGTCAAAATCATTTTTTGATGGATTGGTGAACACAAGTAAAACCATCAACCCTAAAAGTGTAACAATAGATATTTTCTTCATAAAAGGTTTATTTTGTTAAATTTTTTCGATAATCATTCATTATTCTGTGTCCACTCTCAGATAGTCTAGCCAGACTGTTATCAAGATTGGTAGCCAGTAATTTACCTGATTTTTTCAAAACATTCCCGCCAATTATTACTGTATCTATATCATTGGAATTTGAATGAAATAATATAGTAGATATCGGATCGTGCATTGGGGCAAAGCTTACACTTTTCTTATTAAACATAATTAAGTCTGCTTTTTTTCCTGGTGTAATTGAACCTACTTTATGATCAATGCCAAATAATCTAGCTGCATCTATAGTTGCCCACTCAAAAGCCTTTCGTGTTGTAACTTTTATATCTGATGGGGGTGCGTTATGTAGTGCATAATTTTCTAATGTATATTCATGTCTAACAGCTTGCAGTGCAAACCTTATTACGTTTAACATGTCACCAGCCATTGCAGATTCGATATCAGAACCAAATCCAAATGTACCATTTCTATCGATTAGACGTTTTGTAAGAGGGTTTCCAAAACCCATTTGTAGTTCTTCTTCTGGAGTAATGGAAAATGTACAATTTGAATCAACTAATTTATCCAACATCTCATTTGGGATATTGTTTGCATGCACAATATTTGTTTTTTTATTGAGAAGATTCATTTCTTTAAGGACATCAAACCCTTCTGGAGTCATAAATTTACCACCTATATGCATACTAACAATCAAATCTAAATCTTTTGCCAATTTGAAATCATGTTTACAAACATCAAGAGTAGATTGTTGTGGACCTAATATTGCCATTCCAAGATTAAGTAACTGATCATCTGAAGTAAAAACACCTTTCCTTAGTCTTTCTATTTCATTTTTTGGGTGCGGTACTTCACTAAAATGTGGCTGTCCTTCTTTAGGCTCATGTTTCGGAGAACCATGTAAAAATATTGCCCTAATTTTGGACTCTTCTAATCCACGAATTGCTTCGTCTGTATGATCTGGAGTTGGATTATTATGGCACCAATCAACTATTGTTGTAGATCCTGTATTGATTTGATATAGAGCCCCGACATAGTTACCTATATACATGTCATCTGCATTATAATACGAAGCCAAACCTGCATGAATCGAAGCTAGGTAATCGACCAATGTCCAATCTGATGCAATACCTCTTAAACCAGTCTGCCAAGTATGAATATGTCCATTAATTAGTCCTGGTGATACAAGAAAATCATTACCATCTATGATTTCAGCATTATCTGAATTGAGATTGAGTCCTACATCCGATATCGTATCACCATCAATTAATATATCAGCTTTCTCTAGATCACCAATTGATGTGTCCATCGTTATAATTTGAGCGTTTTTAATTAAAATTCTTGTCATGACATACCCCATATAAATTCACAAACATCCCTTATTTTATATATATAACATTAACTTAATTCAGAATTATAAAAAAGTTATATTTATTTTGTCAGTGGGAACAAGAGAGAGTCATATAATATATATTCAATTAAAACAGGGACTTAATCTTTCTTATAAATCTCATTTGATAAGAAATAAAATATGCAAACTGTCCAAAAGGTACCGCAACCAAAATTAGGAGTATTTGATATAAAAAGAATAGACTGAAGACTCTTATCACAATTTTAATTAATTCATTAGATATAAATTTTGATATAAGCCCTATTAAAACATCAGATATATATAATGATATTATTCCGGTGATAGAAAAAACAATAAATATCAAAAATAAATTTTTTAAACTATCTGTTTTAAATAATTTTAATAGTTGACCAATCATTAAATAAATACCATCTATAATATATGTCAAGAATTTCGTGGTTTATATTAATACTTCTAATAATATTAATTGTGGGTACATATATATCCAGAAATTACAACTTTCCTCAACC
>JAYPSX010000042.1:693-5329 GCA_038133315.1 Hyphomicrobiales bacterium | reverse complement strand
ATTTCCTGGGATGCAAAAACCTTTGCTTGCCAACATAGTGCATCTGCATCATTTGTTTTCATATCACACGCATAAGCAGCTTGCATTACCAAGCTTCTAACTGCAGATACTCTTGTGGCCATATCAGCTAACCTCGAAGCTACAATTTGATGTTTAATTAGTAATCTTCCGCCTCTACTATAATTCTGCACAAACTCTGCTGTTTTTTCAAGTGCAGCTTGCCCAACTCCCAAGTTCTTCGCAGACTGTATAATTTTTCCAGGTCTAAAATAAACCCCAGCTTTGCTGAGTGCAGTTCCTTCACAAAGAAGATTATTATCGGGAACAAAACAATCAATAAATTCCAACTCCCCGTTATTCATGTATCTACAACCAACTGTTTCATTACATCTTGCGATATTAAAACCTTCAGTTCCACGCGGCACAATGAAGGATGATGTTCCCTCCAACATCCCTTTTCCAGGTGATGTATTAGCATAAATTACATATAAACCAGCATCATATCCATTACTTATATAATGTTTACGTCCGTTGATAACCCATCCACCAGCAACTTTAACAGCTTTTGTATCCATTGCTGCCTCAGGAGCATTGTAACCAAGCCATCTATCTGAAGCTCCTTTGGGCTCTGTTAAAGCGTGCGCGAATAGGAAATTAGGGTCTTCCATTAGTTTTCCAAACCACTTATCTTGATGTTCTTTTGAAGCAAGTTCTCTCAATAAAACTGATACTTTCCAGTTTTGAACAAGTTTATCTGCTAACCCAGAGTCACCTCTTGCTATCTCTTCAGAAATTATGGCAAAGGTTCTTACTTCCCTTTCTTGATCGAGAGGCATTCCACCGTATTCTTCTGGAACAGCAAGCGTTCTTATACCAATTTTATCTGCATCTTGAAGTATAGAGTCCGGCAATCTTGACTCAGGAGTTAAATCCCATTCATTTTTCCAATTGGTTGATATAAAAGGTATGATTGTATTATCAACGAAACGTCGACAAACATCCCTCATCATAATTTGATCTTCTGTCAAATCTTTGTCAAAAATACTCATAATTCATATGCCTTTTGTTCAGATACAAACTAAATATCAAAACGATCATTATTCATAACTTTATTCCAAGCTGAAATAAAATCATTAATAAATTTATCTTTGTTATCATCACTTGCATAAACTTCTACAATCGCTCTTAATTGAGAGTTTGAACCAAGTGATAAATCAACGCTTGATGCTGTTTTTATTTCTTTTCCAGAAATTTTATCTGTACCAACATAATTAAAATCATCAGATTTTGACCACTTAATATTCATGTCTAGAAGATTAATACAAAAATCATTGCTCAGATTATTTATATTCTGTGTAAATACCCCTTGATTATCATGACTGATGCCTAATGATCTAAAACCGCTAATTAAAACTGTCATTTCTGGTGCTGTCAACCCTAACAATTGTGATTTATCAAGAAGAATTTCTTCAGGTTTTATATCAACATCATCCCTTACAAAATTCCTAAAACCATCTGCAATTGGCTCAAGATAGGCGAAGGAGTCAACATCAGTTTGAACTTGTGTTGCATCACCGCGTCCAGGAGTGAAAGCAACTTCTTTACCAGATGCAATTTCAATTCCAACATTTCCAGCCAAAACAATTATGTCTGCTAGTGAAGCATCGCAGCTTTTGGCTATTACTGTTAGCTTATCGATAACTTTCGTAAGTTGATCAGGTTTATTAGCTGCCCAATTCTTTTGAGGTTCTAGAGCAATCCTTGCACCGTTAGCTCCACCTCTTAAGTCTGACCCTCTGAATGTGAAAGCACTACACCATGCTGTTTCAATCATTTCTTGTAAAGTTAACCCTGCTGACCTAATTAAATCTTTAGCCTTTGATACATCAAAATCTTTACCTTTTGGAATTGGATCTTGCCAAATTAAATCTTCAGTAGGAACCTCTGGACCCATGTATCTTGATTTTGGACCCATATCTCTATGTAATAGTTTGAACCACGCTCTTGCGAATTCATCAGCTAGCTTATCAGGGTTCTTATGAAAATCTTCTGATATTTCTCTGTAAATTGGATCTTTCAAAAGTGCCATATCGGCAGTAGTCATCATGGTTGTCACTTTTTTAGAAGAGTCATGAGCATCTGGCGCCATATCTTCTTCAGATGGATTTATTGGATGCCATTGATATGCACCTGCAGGACTCTTAACAAGTTCCCATTCATATTTGAATAATAGATCAAAATAACCATTATCCCAAACTATAGGATTAGCTGTCCAAGCACCTTCAATACCACTTGTGATTGCGTGGCTGCCAACACCAGTACCAAGATTATTATGCCACCCGAAACCAAGATTTTCTAGTGGAGCTCCTTCAGGCTCGCTTCCCACGTTTGCAGTATCTCCTGCTCCATGAGCTTTACCAAAAGTATGACCACCAGCAACAAGTGCAACCGTTTCACGATCATTCATTGCCATTCGGCCAAAAGTTTCTCTTATATCCCTTGCACTTGCCAATGGATCTGGGTTGCCATCTGGACCTTCTGGATTAACATAAATCAATCCCATTTGAACTGCTCCGAGAGGATTATCCAATCTTCTTTCGCCTGTATATCTTTTATTCCCTAGCCATTCAGCTTCAACACCCCAATTGATATCTTCTTCAGGAGCCCAAATATCCGGTCTTCCACCACTAAAACCAAATGTTTTTCCGCCCATTGATTCTATTGCGACATTTCCTGCGAGAATCAGTAGATCGGCCCAACTAATTTTATTTCCATATTTTTGTTTAATAGGCCATAACAATCTTCTTGCTTTATCAAGGTTTCCATTATCAGGCCAACTATTTAAAGGAGCAAATCTCTGTGCACCTGTTCCACCGCCACCACGACCATCGCCAACTCTATATGTGCCGGCCGCATGCCATGTCATTCTTATAAAAAAAGGTCCATAATGACCATAATCAGCAGGCCACCAGTCTTGAGAGTCAGTCATAAGATCATTAAGATCTTGTTTTAGTGCACTGTAATCTAGTTTTTTAAATTCTTCTCTATAATTAAAATTTGGATCCATTGGATTGGATCTTTTATCATGTTGATGAAGTATTCCTAGGTTTAGTTGATTTGGCCACCAGTCTTTATTGGTTGTACCACTGTTCTTAGAGTTATTACTTACTATTGACCCATGAATAACTGGACACTTTTGATCATCAAACATATTTTACTCCTATAAAAATATATATAATAGAATTAAAAATTATGTATAACAAAGTCAAGCTTTTTGGGTTAAAATAGTTAAATAATAAGAGGTTTAAGTATGTCAAAAACACATAAAAAAATGGGTCCACATGATGTAGGCGGCGAAAACTCTATTCCAATAGATCTAAATGATCCAGAAATGACTCATTGGGAGAAGTATGCAAATGCATTGAGAATAGTTGTGTCTTCTAAAAGAATTATAACTCTTGATGAGTTAAGATATCATACAGAAAAACTTGGTGATGCATATTTTGAGATTGGTTATTTTGAACGTAATTGTTTATCACTTCATAATATATGCATCAATAAAGGTATTTATGATGAAGAATTATTTAGTAAAGTTAGGCTCAAAAAAATTGCTGAATTTGATGTACCCAAGATAAACCTGCCGGATCCAAATACAATAGAACATCTTCACGATGGCGTTCCACACTCCCATGAAGTATCTGACTTTCAAGAAGATGAGACTGGTGAAGGTCCCCCTGACTATTATTATGATACCCTAGCAATAGCAGAAATTATGATTGAATTGGGTTTGATTACAAAAGAGGATATAACTCAAAAAATTGATCAATTTGATAATGTATTTCCTAATAGGGGTAAAACTGTTGTAGCAAAAGCATGGAGTGATGAAGATTTCCGACAATATTTAATAGAAGATGCAAAAAGTGCAATTTCAAATATCGGAATAAAACTAGAGACTTTCGCAGATATCATTTGCATGCCTCAAACGCCTGAAACTCATCATATTGTAGTTTGTACACTATGTTCATGTTACCCAAGAACATTATTAGGAATGCCTCCATCATGGTATAAATCTAGAAGCTATAGATCCCGAGTCGTTTATGAACCCCGAAAAGTGTTAGCAGAATTTGGAACGATTGTTCCTGAAAATAAAGAAATTAAAGTACACGACTCAAATGCAGATATGAGATATTTGATCTTACCTCCAAAACCATCGAATACCGACGGATGGAATGAAGCGCAACTGTCTGAAATTGTTGAAAGAGATTATTTAGTTGGCGTCAGACTTCCAGATTAATATGAAAACAAAATTCAAAATAAATGACATAGTAATTGTTGATGGAAGAGATTCTACATCACACTGCCGTACTCCATCCTATATAAGGGGAAAAGTGGGTACTATAGAGAGAATTTGCGGTGAATTTCCTAATCCAGAAGAAATAGCTCTATGTCACGATAATCCATCTATAATCCCTTTGTATAGATGTAGATTTAAACAAGCCGATGTTTGGAAAAATTATGAAGGCTCAGACAAAGACACACTTGAGCTTGAAATCTATGAACATTGGCTAAAAAAGATTTAACCTCTAAGAAATGAATAATTAATCCCTACCAACATAAAAATACATAAATTCAATAA
>JAYPSX010000042.1:0-683 GCA_038133315.1 Hyphomicrobiales bacterium | reverse complement strand
AATGAGTAATTAATGCGTACCAACACATAAATTAGTACGCATTAAAAAATTCTAAGCAGACACTGTAGGAAGATTTGCAAGTGCCATTGCTACTTCAGACTCATCATAATCTTGATCACTCAGATTACCTGCAAAATAGTCTGTATAAGCTTGCATATCAAAATGACCATGTCCACATAAGTTGAATAATATTGTTTTAGACTTACCCTCTTCTTTGGCCTTGAGAGCTTCAACAATAGCACCTTTTACCGCATGATTAGCTTCAGGAGCTGGCAATATACCCTCAGCTTTAGCAAATTGAACACCTGCATCAAAGCACTCAACTTGTTTATATGCTGTTGGTGTAATTTCACCATCCTCAACAAGATGACTAACAAGCGGTGACATTCCATGATATCTCAATCCACCAGCATGGAATCCTGGTGGAATAAATGATGACCCTAGTGTATGCATCTTAACTAACGGAGTTAAATGTCCTGTATCACCAAAGTCATATGCAAATTTACCTTTTGTAAGTGAAGGACAATTTGCTGGCTCAACTGCAACAATACTGGTTTTTGACTCACCTCGGAGGTTTCTACCAATAAATGGGAAAGCAATACCTGCAAAATTTGAACCACCACCAGTGCAACCTACTACAACGTCAGGTTCATCACCTGCAATTTCTAATTGCTTCATAGCTT
>JAYPSX010000041.1:0-8809 GCA_038133315.1 Hyphomicrobiales bacterium | reverse complement strand
AGATTTCGAAACGTTTAATAATGAAGCGTTTCTCTTTTTTGACTTCAGGTCTATTTTCTTTGCCAGAGTGACCTGCTGCTGAAGTTTTTTCACCGGCTTGTTTCGCTTTTAAATATTGATCCACATTCGCTTTAATCTGATCAAAGTTTGTTTGTCCATTCACATCTTCATAATTAATGCTGGCGCCATCAATGGAGAATTTTTCAATCACGATCACATCACTTAAAACGGTATCAACCTCTAAATCTAACTCGGCTTTGTTAAATTTAAGCGCATAGTCGGTACTAAATCCTTTTGGGTTTTTAAGCGTAAACTGAGTTAAGGATCCGATCCCGTTCTTTAAATCCAGCTTGACTGAGTCTAGATTTACTGGAGTGCCAGTAATCTGAGTGCCGTATTCGATGATGAGATTGCGGACATCATTGTCTAGCTTATTTTTAATATAGTCATAGGCAAAATAGCCTAAGCCAGCACAGATAATCAAGACAATTAAAGTGATTATTTTTTTCATTAAGTTATGGTTTTATTCATTTAGGGATTAACCAACAGTTTACTATGAATAAATTTTATCCGAAAAAAAAGGGCTAAAAATAGCCCTTTTTTAAACTCATTTAGAGTTAATTACTCATTTGATGATGAACCTTCAGCAGGAGCTTCTGTTGAAGCTTCAGCTGCTGGCGCTTCTTCTGTTGCAGCTTCAGTTGCTGGTTCGTCTTTGTTACATGCAGCTAATGATAAACCTAATAATAAAGCAATGATAAATTTATTTAACATGTTAAATTTTCCTTAAAAAAAATAAAATAAAAAAAACTGCAAGTCTGGATTATGTCTTCGATTCATCAAAAGAAGAAATGAATTTTGAGGTCACCTTGTTTTGAGGTAATTTAATGCACACTTTCAAGCCTACATTGGGATCGAATTATATCGATTTTTTTCTTTTTTGCAATCAGATTTAGAGGGTTTTCTCATAAAAATTTGTATATAATCCCGATTCTTATGAAGCCAATCTTTACTTTACAAAATTTAGATTTAATTTATACAAAAGTTCGTCAATTGATTTACCTCTTTTGGGACTTCTTAAGAAATTCATTTTTAAAAATGAAACCCTACTTTTCTAACATGAAATCATTTTTGAATCAGGAAAATTTAAAGATCCTAAAGCACGATTTGGAGCAAAAAATAACCTTTGATAATTTTTTATCTGAATCTATTCGGTTTTTTGAGTTTTGCGAAAAAAAATACCTTCTTTTATTTGGTTGGCTAGAGCATCGATTGGGGCCATATTTCCGTAAAATGTTACCCAAGATATTACCGGTATTAAAATTTCTTAATAATTTTGTCACTCAAAATCTATTACGCATAAAAAATTTTAAACCGCGTCTATATCGAAAAAGAATCTATTTTTTACTGATTTTAATCAGCCTATGTCTTTTTTTGAATATTATTCTTGATCTCTTTGTGGTGGAAAATAAGTATGGGATTCCACTACTAAAATCAGATGCCAAGAAGGTTCATCAATTACCTAAAGTTTTACCTAAAAAAAAGCATAAAAAATAGAATTTTTTTAACCAGTATATTGCTTTTTTTCAATGACTTAGAGTAGAATCTTGCAATTGCCTATCAGTATAATATAGGTCTGGGAGAAAAAAATTTTTTTGAATTTTAAGCAGGGTAGAATCTTATTTCTAGTTTGTATCTCCTTTTTCTTCAATCATTTATTTGCAGTTGATACTGGAGTAATTCTTCAACAAGAAGATCAGTTAAAAGAATTTCAAGAGCTGCCGAAATCCATTCCCTTAGATATTCCGGTTACAAAATCTGACAGCAATGACGACGACTCAGGGGCAAAAATATTTGTTTCAAGTATTCATTTTACCGGTAATGAAGTTTTTTCATCTCAAGCATTATTGCAAAGACTTGGCACATTTCTCAATCAAAATTTAACATTTAAACAAATTCAAAATCTGGCCACAATCATTGCAGATTTTTATCATGAAGAAGGTTATTTTTTAGCGACCGCGATCATACCCAAACAAGAAGTCATTGATGGTGTGGTTGAAATTATGATTCAGGAAGGATCGCTTGACGCAGACGACCCTTTAAAGATCAATGATTCTGGAGCAGTGGGCACGCCTTTGCGTTTAAATAAAGATGCGATTAATCGCTATATTATTAATCCTAACAACCTAAAATTAAAACAAGCCGATTTAGAAAAAGGCATTTTAAATCTGAATGACAACCCCGGAATCACATCTGCCGCTAATATAGAAGCCGGAAAAAAACCCGGCACTAGCCGCATTGTGCTTGATGTCGCAGAAGGCCCAAAGTGGGATGCGAGTATCAGTGCTGATAATTATGGAAGTCGATATACTGGACAAGATCGTATAACCGCGTCATTGAATATCAATAACCCATCAGGGTATGGGGATAAGATTAACTTTACCACAATCAATGCCATTGAAGAGCCATTTCACTTGCATCGTCTAGCCTATGACTTTCCAATCACCCGCAATGGATTAAGAGCCAATATTGCTTTCAGTGAATTAGATTATACCCTTGGCAAAACACTCGCTACAAAGCCCTCGTCAGATGGCGCCGCTTATAATTGGTCGGCGAATTTAAAATATCCGATTTATCGTACAGCAGAGAAAGCACTCTTTATTGGTGGGGGCTATGATTGGAAATCCATTAAAAGTACGGCATCAGGGGATAAAACCGCAGATAAAAATTTATACACCTATAAATTGAATACCAGCGGTCAATTGATTGACAAAATTTTTGGTGGGGGGTTTAGCTTGGCAGATCTATCCTATACCACGGGTGAGTTAGATTTGATCGGCAATGCTACTAGTTATTCTAATGATCAGGGTTCAGGAGGGGCTAGAACCGATGGCGCCTATCAAAAAACCAACCTTCAGGTGGTGAGAATCCAGCGCGGCACAGATCATCTGTCATTTCAATTAATTTACAATCAGCAGTGGGCCTACACCAATTTAGATGGTGCTGAAAAAATGATCTTAGGCGGACCTGCCGGGGTTCGAGCTTATCCCCCAGGGGAAGCTTCAGGCGATGAGGGTCATCGCTTCAGTCTAGATGCAAAATATGTGTTTGCAACCGCATCAAAGTTTGGTGACATTGTTGGCTCTATTTACTATGATTATGGCCAAATTCATCAGTATGACAGGCCTAGTCTTGTGTCGGTTGATCAGAATTCCTACTCCCTTGAAGGTTGGGGTTTGGGCTTAGATGTGATGAGCGCGGGTAAATATTCTCTTAAAACGGGTTGGGCAAAAAAGATTGGGGGGAATCCGGGTGAATCAACTGAAGGTAAAGATTCGGATGGTTTGAGTCGTGATAGTCGGTGGTGGTTACAGGGAACTGTCTATTTTTAATTATGAATAAAGTTTATAAATTAGTTTGGAGTAAATTACATAAACAGTTAATCGCTGTGGGTGAGATCGGTTCACGACAAAAAAAATCTTCACGAAAAAAATCAGTGACTACTCTAGCCACCACTTTAGCTGCCTTAGGATTAGGGATTTCCGCATTAACATATGCAGACCCCATTGCGAATACCGCCTTACCCACAGACCCAGTTGTAACGAATGGTTCCGCAACCTTTAACCAAGTTGACAATCAATTAACGATCCAACAATCTACCAATCGATTAATTACTAACTGGTCAACCTTTAATATTGGACGCGATGCCAGTGTTGAATTTATTCAACCCAGTGCAGCTTCGTCAGCACTAAATTATGTGAGATCCATGGATCCGAGTTACATCTTCGGTTCTTTAAAAGCCAATGGCCAAGTGATCTTAGTGAATCCATCGGGAGTAATTTTTGGTCAAGGGGGGCGCTTTGATGGTAGTAGCTTTATTGGCTCTACTTTGAATATCAATCCTGAAGATTATTTAAACAGCAATTTAAGTTTCTTGAACGATGGCAACGCGAGCTCAATCTTTAATGATGGATCGCTGAACGCTTTTGCAAATGGCACTGTGGCTCTAATTGCCCCACAGATTACCAATAACGGTTTGATTGAAACCCCGGGTGGATCTGCGTTATTGCTCTCAGGCAATAAAGTTAATTTAGCTTTAAACGGGAATAAATATATTCGTTATTCAATCGATGGTGGCGCGCTTAATTCCATTATAGAAAATAATGGGGCGATTCAGGTTAATGAGGGTGCAGTGATATTTTCTGCGAAGGGTGTGGATGCTTTAAATAAATCTATCGTTAATAACACTGGCATTATTGAAGCGAAAGGAATTGTGAGTGATGGCGGCAAAATTATCCTTGATGGAGATAATAATACCAACAATGGTACTTTAGATGTGTCTTCAGTGAAAACTGCTGGATCAATTGAGCTCACTGGGGATAGTGTCCATTTAACCAGCACAGCCAATTTGTTAGCGATTGGGGATGAGGGTGGCGGTTCTATTCTTGTAGGCGGTAGTTGGCAAAATTCTATTCCAACAGTTCGACAAGCAGTTAACACGACGATTGATTTCGGCGCAAACTTAAATGCATCAGCAAACCTTAATGGTGATGGAGGAATGATTGTTGTATGGTCTGATATTTTAAATCCTTATTCCCAAACTCGTGTATCAGGATCTCTCTATGCTAATGCTGGATCTTATGGGGGAGATGGCGGAAATATTGAAACATCAGGTCATTATTTAGATATCAATAAAATTGTCGTAAATGCTAACAGCTTAATCGGAGAGTCAGGGGTGTGGTTGCTAGATCCATATAATGTAACTATCAATGATGTTAGTGGCACTGGAACAGCTTACAGTGCAAATTTTGTTGCTGGTGCAAGTTCGACAATTGCAGCTAGTTCAATTAATACTTCATTATCAGCTGGAACTAATGTAAGTATTAGTACGGGATTTACATCTGACAGTGTTAGCAATGCAGCTCTTAATACCTCTACCTCTGGACCTTACGGTGCTGGTACAACTTCATTATATACAATTTCATCAACTCAAACCTTAAGTATCACAACAGATTCCAATGGTGCTAAGCCTTGGTGGTGTACCGCTGCTGGTAGTTGTACTGAAATAAGTACTTCTGGTTCTCCTGGTGCTGGTTATACTGGTACAGCTACTGTACCAAGTGGATCTTTTTATATTAAGGTAACAGGCTCCAATAGTGCTGTGGTTAGTTACTCTTTTGGTGTTGGAAGTGGTGGTTCTGATACTGGTAATATTCAGATTGACTCTAATAATCTTTCAGTTAATAGTGGCCGAACTTTAACTTTACAAGCAGCTGCAGGTATTACAGGTTCTGGGAACATTGCAAATGCAGGTTCGTTAATATTTGAAACTTATGGGTCAGGAACATATTCTGGCGTAATAAGTGGTTCAGGTAATTTTACCAAAAGTGGAAAAAGTGATAGTAATCAAACATTATCTGGTACAAATACTTATACGGGCTCAACAACTATTTCTAGTGGTACTTTAACTCTCGGTGCTGCAGGGGTAATCGCTGATACTTCTGCTGTCACTGTTTCAGGGACGCTTGATCTAAATGGTTATTCTGAAACTGTAGGATCAATTGCAGGTGCAGGGACGATTTCAAGCTCAGCTGCGGGCACACCTACCTTGACAGTGGGGGGTGATAATACATCCACTACATTCTCAGGAATCATTCAAAATGGAAGTGCAACTTCAGTAGCACTTACTAAAGCAGGTTCTGGAACTACAACTCTCTCAGGAGCCAATACTTATTCCGGTGGTACATCAATAACCGCAGGAACCTTAAAAATAGGTAACGCCACTGCTCTGGGTGCAAGTAGTGGTGGGGTAGCGATTACTTCAGGTGCCGTTCTTGATCTTAACGGTACAACCATGACCAACACCAATGCCTTAACTCTCAATGGAACTGGGATCGCTAGTGGTGGTGCACTCAAAAATAGTTCTTCTACAGCCGCAACTTATGCAGGCCTCATCACCTTAGGCAGTAATTCCTCTATTATCGGTGACACGGGTACCATCGCTTTAACTAACGTGGGCACGATCACAGGTTCTGGATTTGGTATTACCCTAGGAGGTGCGCAAGGCGGAAGTATCGCCTCCATTATTGGTACAGGATCAGCAGGTGCTTTGACTAAACAAGATGCAGGGACATGGACGCTCTCAGGAGCCAATACTTATCAAGGTGGTACAACCATTAGTGCCGGTGAATTAAACGTTACAGGTTCCCTAAGTGATAGTACTGGGGTTTCTGTTTCCTCAGGTGCAACATATCGAGCCTCTTCAACAGATACAGTTGGCAATATAGAGGGTGCCGGCTCTATAGTTTTGGGAACCGATAAGACTTTAACTGTTGGAGGCAGTGGAGGAGACAAAACCTTTAGTGGAATTATCTCAGGGGCAGGAATATTAGGTAAAACAGGATCTGGCACGCTAATTTTATCTGGAGCCAATACTTATTCTGGCGGTACCAAAATTTTTTGTTGTGGAATATTATCAATAAGTAGTGATGCTAATTTAGGGGCAACACCAGGGGTAGTTGATTCAGATAATTTATCAATCAGTAACTGGGGTAAATTGCAATTTACTAGCAATATGACTTTAAATGCCAATAGAGGAATTAGTTTGGTGAGTTCTGCTGAGGGAAGATTTATCGTCGACTCAGGAGTAACTGCAACGATTGCTGGCATTATTTCTGGTGCTTCAAGCAATAATGGTTCTATTACAAAATATGGTAGTGGAACATTATCTTTAAGTGGGACCAATACCTATACAGGTGCTACATCAATAACCGCAGGAACCTTGGCAATAAGTAATGCTTCAGCTCTGGGTACAACAGCTGGGACAACAACAATAGATTCTGGTGCCGTATTGGGTATTTCTGGTGGAATAACGCTTGCAGAAAATATTACTTTAAGTGGAAGCGGGATTTCATCAGGGGGTGGTATTAGTTTTACTGCTGGGGCGAATACCTTAAGTGGGGCAATTACACTTGCTGCAGATAGTTTAATTAAATCCACTGTATCTGGAAGTACGCAAACTATAAGTGGAAATATCAACGGGGCTTATGATTTAACTGTTAATACCAGTGATGCCTTGACTATTTCTGGTGCGATAGGAAATTCAACAGCTTTAGATACTATAGATATTAGTTCAAATTCAGGCAATATTACCTTAAGTGGTAATATGACCTCAACAAGCTCTGGTTCCGCAATTACCATTAATGCTGGAACTAATACTGCTGCAGGAACTTCTTCTGGCGGAAATATTATTATTTCAGGTAGCCCAGTATTTACTTCAAGCTCTGGGGTAACTAAGTTTTACACGGGTTCTGTATCAGGAAGTACAGGACTAACATCTCTTATAGTCTCCGGATCAGGTAACTTTAGATACAACGCCGATGAGTCATCCTCACTTTATTCTGCAACAACTGCTGGCACTAAATATGCAATTTATCGTGAACAACCTACGCTAACTCTAGATGCCAATGATGATACTATCACCTATGGAGACGCTTTAACACAAGGTTATACTGCGACTAGCCTCCAGAATGGCGATATTGCTGGTACTGTATTAACAACCGGGCCTTCATATTCATATAGTGGATCTCAATCAACTTCAAATAATTACACTTATGGTACGCATACTATAAGCCTTTCAGGCGCAGCAAGTAGTTATGGTTATGCTATAAATTATACAACTGGAACGCTTACCGTAGATAAAAAAACAATTTCTGCGAGTGGTTTGAGTGCATCTAATAAAGAATATAACGCTACCAGAACAGCAACATTAACAGGCTCAGCCACATTAACTGGAGGCGGAACGACCTCTAGTGATAATAAATATATAACAAATGATGTTGTTACCGTTGATGGAACTGCAACTGGCCAATTTTCAAATAAAAATGTTGGCACAGCAAAAACAGTGACAGTTTCAGGTTTATCTTTAACTGGTACTGATGCATCTAATTACACATTATCTGTTCCTAGTTTATCGGCAAATATTACAGCTAAAACAATTTCAGCGTCGGCTGCAGCAGCTAATAAATCCTATAATGGAAATTCTAGTGCAACTGTAACGCTCACTTTGTCTGGGGTGGAAAGCGGTGATAGTGTCGCTTCAACCAATAGTTCAACCTTTGCAAGTGCTGATGTAGGGACTGCAAAAACAGTGACGGTGAATTCAATCACTCTTACTGGTACTGATAAAGATAACTACAGTATCTCCTCAGGTATTACAACAACCGCTGACATTACTGCCGCTACTGAAACTACTACTAGTGCTAATGCTAATTCATCAACTAGTAAAGGCAAGAAAACAGTAGAAAATTTAGTTTCAAATTCAAATCAATCTTCTAACTCAAACTCTTCAAAAGAAAATGATTCTAAACCAAAAGAGAATAAAAATAGCAATCCAAGTTCTCAATCTAACGCGAATAGTATTTTTACACCTCCAAAGTTAATTAATCTACCCTCAAATAACGGTGGAGGTGGCCAATCAAATACAAATGTAGCATTAAATACTAATACTGGTGGCGGCGGAGCCAATACCGGCGGTGGTGCCAATGAAGTGGAAGGTACCGGCAAAGGAGCCGGTGGTCCAGGCGATGGTAATGGCCCAGGTCAAGGCGCCGGTCAAGGATTAGGCCCTAAAGACGGTGGTAATAATGGTGGCAATACCGGTGACGGTGGCAATAAAGGTGGTAATGAAAACACCAAGTTAGCTGAAAACTCTCCGAATAATGGCGGTAACAACGGCGGCAACACCGGTGGCGGTGGTGGCGGCGGAGCCAATACCGGCGGTGGTGCCAATGAAGTGGAAGGTACCGGC
>JAYPSX010000040.1:0-8912 GCA_038133315.1 Hyphomicrobiales bacterium | reverse complement strand
CATAGTGCAGGGGCAATTTTACAAGCAGCAAGCATTACTGGGGCATTCCAAGGAATAATAGCCCCAACAACTCCTAAGGGTTCTCTCCTGGTGTAGCTCAGCACGTGTTCACCCAGTGGAATTGTTTCTCCCTTGAGTTCAGATGATAAACCACCGAAATATCTAAAAATATCAACTACAAGATTAATTTCAGGTCGCGCTTGAGTTCTAATGGCATTTCCTGTTTCTTTTGCGATTATCTTTGCTATTTCTTCTTTTTGATCATCTATATCATCGGCTATGTTTAAAAGTATTTTACCTCGTTCTTTGGGGTTAACCTTAGACCAAGATTGAAATGCAATTAATGATGATTTAACAGCTATATCAACATCCTCATTTATTCCTCGAGGAACAGTTGCAAAAATTTGTTTGTTAGCTGGGCATTCTATTTCTATTTTTTGTTTGCTAACACCATCAACAAAATCACCATTAATAATCATTTTATGATCTATAACTTTTTCACTCATCTTGACCTCTGAATTTCATATTTATTGATTTACCATCTTACACAAACACTTTATTTGTAGTCAATATCTGGCTTTATGTGCTCACATTTATTATCGATACAGTTTAAAGTATATGCGATCTGGTTTTGTGAATTATAGACTTTCCTTAAACCATTCATTTTACCTGCGCTATAATTTGTTTCAGATTTCTTGGTAGAATTTTTATTATAAAATATCCATAACCCTTCTTTTAACCCATCTTGATATTTACCTTTATACCATGTGACATTTGCCGTATCCCAAATACACAAACTTTTACCAGTAAAGGGTTTTGTTGACCCTTTTAAATATAAAATACCATTTTGTGTTACACCATCAACATCATCACAAATTGTTTTTGTATGAAATATGAAATATGAGATAGATATTAAAATTATGAATATCATTAATTGGAGTATTTTGTTTTTAATATTCAATATTCCACAAGCTCGTCATCAATCATTTGCCATAGGTACCACGTTGCAACAGTTCTGTATGGCCTCCATTTATCGGAGATATTTAATATACTTTCGTATTGTGTTTTTTTATCCAAATTAAAAAGATTATAAGCTTTTTTGATTGCATTTATAAGACCAATATCTTTCAAAGGCAGTATGTCAGGTAATGTCATATTAAATATAAAAAACATTTCAATAGTCCACTCTCCAATACCTTTTATATTAATAAGATTATTATAAATTTCATCTTTTGATGATGACAAAAAATATGAATTGGAAGTATTTTTTGGGTTATTTATAAAGTGCTCGGAAATATTATTTATGTATTCAATTTTTTGCCTAGACAAACCTATTCGCCCCAAATCTTTTTTATTTATTGCAGTTATTTTTGAAGGACTAACATCATCTTCTATGAGCTCTAAGAGCCTACCATAGATACTTTGGGCTGCTTTAACAGATATTTGTTGCCCAATAATTGATTTTATTAACGTATTAAAGGGGTTATTTTTAGAGATTAATATTTGATGTTGGTTTTTTTTAATTATCTCACAAAGTATAGAGTCAACTTTGGATAAATGACTTATTGCGTCACTCCAATAGTTGGGTTTCATGAAATAATATTTGTGATAGGATTATTCATCATCCGATTTTGGCTTTATAATTAAATCAGACTCATCTACATCATCTTCTTCTACTAGGAAGTCATTATCATCATCAATTAAGTCTTCATTTTCTATATCAGGAATTTCTATATCATTATCGTTTATTAACCCATCTTCTGGTTCATCATCAAGGATATCTTCATCAGCCATCATTATTGGGTTATCATCGTCAATTATTCCGTCAGCTAGATTTTCATCTAATGGGCTTATATTTTCATTTTCTTCATCTGTTTCAATAATGGTTTCAGATACCTTGGATATTTTTGATATTATCAAGTCACTGCCTTGTGTAGTATTATGAATTATGACTAAAGTATCACACTCTGGGCATATAGGTTCTTCTTTATTAAGATCATAAAATTTAACTCCACATTCTTCACAGGTATGTTTTTTACCTAATTCAACTCGTACCACTGTTTAAGCCCTTTTCTTAGTTTTATAATATAATAAATATTGTAGAATAAAATATAGTATAATTTAATCTATTCCTATATAAACATGATCATGCAATTAAACAACAAAAATAATGCTGTAATTGTTCATCAATCAAATTCTCTTCGTGGTACCGTCAGAACACCTAGTGATAAATCTATTTCACATAGGGGGCTAATTCTTGGGGCATTATGCTTAGGTGAAACAACAATACAAAACCTCTTACTATCAGAAGACGTTTTAAATACAGCAGAGGCTCTGAGACAATTTGGTGCCAATATAATCATAAAAAAAGATGCAGAATGTAAAATTAGTGGAATTGGAATTGGTGGTCTTTTACAACCAAAAAAGAATATTTATTTAGGAAATTCTGGAACTTCAGCAAGGCTGTTGATAGGCCTAATGTCTAGTTGTGAAATTGAAGTAATTTTTGAGGGAGATGAGTCACTCTCAAAACGCCCTATGGATAGAGTGTTATCTCCGCTACAAAAGGTTGGTTTAGAAATTTTAGAAGACAATGATAGAAAGTTACCGCTAACATTAAGAGGTGCAGAAATGCCGGTGCCTATTTATCATCATCTCACCATTGCATCAGCACAGGTTAAAACTGCATTAATTCTATCTGCACTTAATATATCTGGTACATCAACGATAATTGAGTCAATTAAAACTCGTGATCACACAGAAAATCTTCTTAGATTATTTGGTGCTGATATAAAAATAACTAAAAACATAGATGGACATGATGTCATAAAAATAAATGGTCAAGTTAAATTATCTCCTCAGTCAATAGATATCCCCGGTGATCCAAGCTCTGCAGCTTTTTTAGTTGTTGCCGGATTAATAAAGCCAAATTCGAGACTTGAGATTACTAATGTAATGACAAATCCAACTAGAGCTCATTTCATTAATGTTTTAAATAGAATGGGTGCAAATATTAAGATTACTAGAACATATTCTAAATGTGGAGAAGATGTATGTGATCTGGTGGTAACATCAAGTGAGCTTAAGGGGACTATTATAACTAAAGAGGAAGTTCCTTCCCTCATTGATGAATTTCTAATTCTCTCCGTCGCCGCAGCCTATGCCAGAGGAACAAGCAAATTTTGTGGTTTATCTGAATTAAGAGTAAAAGAAAGTAATAGATTTGATGCTATTATCAATATGCTATCATCATCAGGTGTTTCATGTCGGAGTCTTGGAGATGATATAGTGATTGATGGTAAAGGTGAAGTCACTGGTGGAAGTGAAATCAAAACAAATCTGGATCATCGCACTGCTATGTCCAGCTTTATTTTAGGTTTGAACGCTCACAATAAAATAAGAATTGATGATATATCTCCAATTAGTACAAGCTTTCCTGGTTTTACTCAACTATATACTCAGATTGGGGGTATTTATAAAAGTGAATGACTGATTTAGATAATATAATAATAGCAATTGATGGGCCAGCAGCTAGTGGGAAGGGAACAATTGCAAAGAAATTGTCAGAATATTTCGGACTTCCTTATTTAGACTCAGGGTTACTATATAGAATCGTTGCATCAGAGGTTATTGGTCAAAATATTGATCCCTTAGAAAAACGATCAGTAATAGATCTCGTAAAAAAAATAAACTTTAGCAAAAGTGATCTAGCTAATTTAAGGAATGGTGATGTGTCTAATATCGCATCAATTACAGCGCAATATAAAGAGGTCAGGGATATTCTATTAAGTTATCAAAGAAGCTTTGCTTCAAATGGTGTTGTAATGGATGGAAGAGACATCGGGACCGTTGTTTTTCCAAATGCAGATTATAAATTTTATATTACTGCTACACTGGAAGAGCGCGCTAATAGAAGATTTTTGGAGCTATTAGAACAAAATAGCGAATTAGATAGAAATATTGTTAAAAATGATATAAATAATAGAGATCAAAGAGACATTTTGAGGAAAATTGCTCCACTAGCAAAAGCAGTTGATGCAATTGAAGTGGATACTACTTTCATGAAAATTGATGATGTAATTGACTTTATTGTAAAATACATACATAAAGATAAAAAATCTTAAGAATTGGAGAATAAGAATATATGACTAATAACAACCCTAACAAGCTAAATCCTACAATTGATGATTTTGCTGCCCTTCTTGATGAAAGTATGAGTAAGATAAACTTATCTGAAGGTACTATTACAAGAGGTGTGGTGACAGCACTTGAAAATGACTTTGTTATTGTCGATGTTGGTTTAAAAACAGAAGGTAGAATTCCTCTAAGAGAATTCAAATCTTCAGCTGGTCAAATTACTCCGCAAGTCGGAGAACACGTAGATGTTTATTTGGATCGTATTGAAAATACAAATGGGGAAGCACAACTCAGTAGGGAGAAAGCACGTCGTCAAGAAAGTTGGAATAAATTAGAAAAACTTCATGCTGAGGGGGTCAGAGTTGAAGGTGTTATATTTGGAAGAGTTAAGGGCGGTTTCACAGTTGATTTAGATGGGGCTATTGCATTTTTGCCAGGAAGTCAGGTTGATATTAAACCAGTCAGAGATGTTGGTGGTATGCTTAATGTTTCACAACCATTCCAGATTCTTAAAATGGATAGAAAAAGAGGAAATATTGTCGTTTCAAGAAGAGCAATTATTGAAGAAACCAAAGGTGAAGTTAACAAGGAGTTGTCGAATTCACTCGAGGAAGGTCAAACACTTGACGGTATTGTGAAGAACATTACTGATTATGGTGCATTTATAGATCTTGGCGGAATGGATGGACTATTACATGTAACTGATATTTCATGGAAAAGAGTTAATCATCCAAGCGATTTATTAAAGGTTGGTCAATCTATAAAGGTTCAGATTATTAAAATTAATCCTGAAACCAAAAGGGTTAGCCTGGGCATGAAACAATTAGCTAATGACCCATGGGAAGATATTGCTGGAAAATACCCAATAAACACAAAACTAAAGGGTAAAGTTACAAATATTACAGATTATGGAGCCTTTGTGGAAATCGAACCTGGTATTGAAGGACTAACACACGTTTCTGAGATGAGTTGGACTAAAAAGAATGTTCATCCTGGAAAAATTGTATCCAGTTCACAAGAAGTTGAAGTAGTAATATTAGAAATTGATTTTGAGAAAAGAAGAATTTCTCTTGGAATGAAACAATGTATTGAAAATCCATGGGCAAACTTCGCAGAAAATCATCCAATTGGATCAGTAGTTTCTGGTGAGGTCAAAAATTCAACAGAGTTTGGTTTGTTTGTTGGACTTGAAGATGAACTAGATGGAATGATTCACTTATCTGATCTAGATTGGAATGAAAAGCCGGAAGTTTCACTTGGGAAATATAAAAAAGGTGAATCTATTGAGGTAAAAGTTCTTGATATTGATGTAGAAAAAGAACGCATAAGTCTCGGGGTTAAGCAGCTTTCAGGAGATTCTTATGCAGGACTAAAACAAATTAAGAAAGGTGATGTTGTTACATGTTACATTACAAATATTCGAGATGGAGGTTTGGATGTGACTATAGGACAAGATGGAGTGCCCTGCTCAATTAAAAGAGCTGATTTGTCTGTAGATAAATCTGAACAAAGGCCGGATAGGTTTGATGTAGGGGAAATGGTGGACGCCAAAGTTACTCAAATAGACATCAAAAACAATAAAATTACATTGTCTATAAAAAGTCTCCAAATTGATCAAGAAAAAGAGGCTGTTGAACAATATGGCTCTGCTGACTCAGGGGCATCTCTTGGAGATATTTTGGGAGAAGCTCTAAATATCAGTAATGAAAAGCAAGATGATAGTGATAAGAAAACTACAAAGAAAACTAAAAAAAACTAAAGGGAACTCAGACTCGATTAATCAAGAATAAATCTAGCACTCTAGCATACAAATCTTTTTTGCGTCTCAATAACCATAAAGGTCTTAAATTCTATGGTTTTCATAAACAATTCTGACTCAAAAGGCTACAGAAGAAGACTATTTTTCTGGAGGACAATCTCTGTGATTACTGTTGCAATAATTGTTTATTTATCATTTGAAAATCAGGAAAAAAGTTCAAGTAATAACTATATTGCAAATTATACCATTTCTGGACTGTTGATAAGTGCCGATGAAATTATAGAAGACTTAGAAGAATTAAAGTCAAATAATAAAGTTAACTCAATAATTATTTCGGTTGATAGCCCTGGTGGAACAACAGTAAGTGCAGAAGAAATATACCTAAAATTAAAAGAAGTCTCATTGGTTAAACCCACAGCAATAGTGATGAGGAATATTGCTACGTCTGGTGCATATTTGCTCTCCCTTGGAGGAGACGTCATCTTCTCAAGAGAGAATACGATCACAGGGTCGATTGGGGTTTTATTACAATGGGCAAGAGTTGATGAGGCACTTTCCAAATTAGGGATTGAAGTCAATGAGATAAAAAGTGGGAATCTCAAGGCTGAACCAGATTTTTTTGGAGAAATTGATGAAGAAGCACGGCAAGTAACAAAAGAGATAATTGATGAAACATTTGATTGGTTTTTGAGAATTGTTAAAGTTGAACGTGATCTGAATCCAAGAGAGATTATGAAAATTTCAGATGGTAGAATTTTCACAGGAAGACAAGCGATTGAATTAAATTTAGTTGATGAAATTGGTGACAAGAATGATGCTAAAAGGTGGCTTATAGAGAATAAGGGAATTGATTCAAGTTCACCAATCATTGATTATGGAAAATCAAAAAAGCCAAGCTTTATTGAACTAAGTCTTGCAAATATTATGGATTATTTTAATATTAGCACACCATATACAGGGCGTATACTTTCCAACTTATCTTTGATAGATAATGGTGGTTTACAATCTGTTTGGAAACAAAGAACAAATTAATTCTAGGAAGACAATGAAGAGATCTGAGTTAGTTGATGAATTAGCAAAAGAATATCCGCATCTGTATCACAGAGATATTGAAAAAGTTGTAGATGTTTTTTATAGCTCTATTGCTGATGCACTAGCTAACGGACAAAGAGTCGAATTAAGAGGTTTCGGAGCCTTCTCAATAAAAGAACGTCGCCCTCGTATTGCAAGAAATCCAAAAAATGGTAATAGAGTTGCTGTTTCTAGTAAAAAAACTGTTTATTATAAACCAGGAAAAGAACTCAAAGAGCGTATCAACAAATAAAATCAAGAAGTATTAGGGGGCAAGTTTTTTTGAATCAATTAATTAAAAACGCTCTATTCTGTGCCATTGATATGAAAGATACTGATCAAGCAGTAACTCTAATCAAAGAAATAAAAGAACACATAGATGGTATCAAGATTGGTATGGAGGCATTTTATGCTATGGGTGCTAATGGCTATTTAAGATTATATGACTTAGGTTTGCCAATTTTTCTCGATTTAAAACTTCATGATATACCAAATACTGTAAGCTCAGCAATTAGATCATTATTGCCTTTAAATCCATCTATAATAAATATTCATACGAGTGGTGGTAGTAAAATGATGAAATCCGCTGTTGAGGCAATAAGTGATATTGGAATAAACAAGCCTAAACTCATAGGTGTAACAATACTTACAAGCATGAACGAAGATAGTTTTAGTGAACAAGGAATATCACTAAAAGTTGAACAGCAGGTAATAAACTTATCAACTTTAGCGAAAGAATGCGGTTTAGATGGAGTCGTATGCAGCCCATTAGAAGCAAAAAATGTTAAAATTAAATGTGGGCAGGATTTTCTTACTATAGTCCCTGGAATTAGACCAAACAATTTCGTAGCGGACGATCAAAAAAGAGTATTAACTCCAAAAGAGGCTATTAGAAATGGAGCAGACATACTCATAGTAGGTCGACCGATAACTCAAGCGGATGATCCAAATCAAGCAGCAAGATCAATAAAAGAGAGCATGATCCCATATGACTATTAAGATCAAGATATGTGGATTAAGAGAACGAGAAAACATAGAGTGTTGTATTAAAAATAAAGTTAATATGATAGGTTTTGTCTTCCATCATGATAGCCCCAGAAACATTTCAATAAAAAAAGCTTCAAATTTAGTTAAATTATTTAAAAATCAAATAGAAATTGTTGGCTTGGTTGTAGATCCATCGGATGACTTATTAGATCAAATAATTGATAAAGTAGGAATTCGTAAGATTCAATTTCACGGAGATGAGACACCTGAAAGAATATTTAATTTAAAAGAAAGTTATAATATTTCTTCTATTAAGGCAATCCCTGTATCTAATAATATAAGTGCCTCTGATATTGATGAGTTTCACAAAGTCAGTGATTATATATTATTTGATGCCCCACCTATGAGTTCAACAAACAGGCCTGGAGGCAATGGAGTAACTTTTGATTGGGATTTGGTAAAGAAATTGAATATTGTTAAGCCTTGGATTTTATCAGGGGGGCTCAATGTTGATAATGTAACTGAAGCAATTTCGATTACAAAAGCAAACTTTGTTGATGTATCATCAGGAGTTGAGGACTCTTTGGGGGTAAAGAATAACGATTTGATAACAAAATTTGTATATAATGCGAGAAAATCTGATTAAGGTAAATTTTAAATGGAAAATATAAACTCATTCAAGCTCGGTCCAGATCAGAACGGAAAATTTGGAATATTTGGGGGTAGATTTGTAGCAGAAACTTTAATGCCATTAATTTTAGATCTTGAAAAGTCCTACAATGAAGCAAAATCAGATAAAAAATTTCTTTCAGAGCTGCATTACCTAAATAAATTTTATACTGGTAGACCAAGCCCATTATATTTTGCTGAAGGTCTTACTAACTATTTAGGATCTGGAAAAATATATTTTAAGAGAGATGAGTTAAATCATACTGGCAGCCACAAAATAAATAATTGC
>JAYPSX010000039.1:0-8947 GCA_038133315.1 Hyphomicrobiales bacterium | reverse complement strand
ATTGACGGTTTAGAAGAGGCTATAAATCTTGTAAGGAATAATAATGCTGACAGAATAGAACAAGATCTCGATAAAGGATCTTATGAAAGTTGGTTTGGCAAAACAGAAGCTAAAATTGATTGGTCACATAATGTTCAGACTATTTACAATAAGATCAGAGCGAGTGATCCGCAACCTGGAGCATGGACTTTGATAAATGGAGTAGAAGTAAAATTTTATGAAGTTGGTTTATTAGATCAAACTACCCAAAATTCTGGTGAAATTCTTAGTGTACATAGTGACACTTTAATAATTGGAACAAAAGATGGTGCAATTTCAATAAAAAAAGTTCGTGTTGATGGTAAGAAGGTCACAGCAACAGAATTTATCAATGAGTATAAAATTACAATTGGTACAATTTGTGGTCAGTAAAAATAAAGAATTATAATATTTAAAGAGAAGAAAAAATGCCAACAGATATAGAAATAGCAAGAAAAGCAAAACCAAAACATATAGAAGATATAGCAAAAAAGTTAGGTCTAAATGATAAAGATATTGAGACTTATGGGTCAAATAAGGCAAAAATTTCTTTCGATTCAATAAATCAGAGTATCAACCGCAAGGGCAATGGTAAGCTGATTTTAGTCACTGCAATTACACCAACTCCAGCGGGTGAAGGAAAAACAACAACAACAGTTGGACTTGGTGATGGTCTTAATAAATTAGGCAAAAAAGCTATGATCTGTATAAGAGAACCATCATTGGGACCTTGCTTTGGAATGAAAGGCGGTGCAGCCGGGGGTGGTATGGCACAAGTTATACCGATGGAGGATATAAATTTGCATTTCACAGGCGATTTCCATGCAATAGGTATTGCTCACAACCTACTATGTGCAATGGTTGATAATCATATTTATTGGGGTAATAAATTAAACATTGATACCAGAAGAATTGTGATTAGAAGAGCTCTAGATATGAATGAAAGATCACTTCGTGAGATTGTATCTTCACTTGGCGGGGTTTCAAACGGTTATCCAAGATCAGATGGTTTTGATATTACGGTAGCATCAGAAGTGATGGCAATTTTTTGTTTATCAAGTTCACTAGAAGAATTAACTGAAAGATTAGGGAAAATTGTAGTTGCATATACAAGAGATAAAGAGCCTGTAACAGCAAGCCAATTAGAAGCAAATAAAGCCATGGCAGTTCTTTTAAAAGATGCTTTGATGCCAAATCTTGTTCAAACATTAGAAAATAATCCAGCATTTGTTCATGGTGGGCCTTTTGCTAACATCGCTCATGGCTGTAACTCAATCATTTCAACAAAATTAGCATTGAAACTTTCAGATTATGTTGTAACGGAAGCCGGATTTGGTGCAGATCTCGGTGCAGAGAAATTTTTTGATATAAAATGCCGACACTTAGAGGTAAAGCCTTCAGTTGCTGTTGTCGTGGCAACAATACGTGCACTAAAAATGCACGGTGGTGTTAAGATTGATCAATTAAATGAAGAAAATAAACAAGCCGTAATTGATGGATCTGAAAATCTTATCAGGCATTTAGAAAATATAAGTAAATTTGGTGTTCCAACTGTAGTATGTATCAATAAATTTACAAATGATACAGATCAAGAAATTGACGCTTTAAAGGAAACAATCAAAAATAGCGGTGTTGAGTCCAAAGTCATTCTCTCAAATCACTGGGGAGATGGAGGAAATGGTATCAAAGAATTAGCTGAAGAGGTTGTTGATATTTGCGATAAGGATGGAAGTAGCTTTGATTATTTATACGAGCTCACCGATAAAATAGAAGATAAAATTAGAAAAATTGCAAGTGAGATATACAGAGCTAAAAATGTTATATTTAGCAAAAAGGTCTTAACTCAAATTAATGAGTTAGAAAAAAATGGTTATAATGATCTTCCGATTTGCATGGCTAAAACACAATATTCATTTTCAACTGATCCTACTCAAAAAAATGCTCCATCAGATCACGACGTTGAGATAAGGGAACTGAGGTTGTCCGCTGGTGCGGGGTTCATTGTTGCTATATCTGGCGATATTATGACAATGCCAGGTTTGCCGCGAAAACCAGCTGCGGAGTCCATCTATCTTGATGACAATGGAAATATCGAAGGTCTGTTTTAATACTATATTCGAAGTGATTATATGAAAAAGATTTGTATACTTGGTGGTGGTGCGATTGGCTCGTGTGTTTCAGCTTCACTTACTGAAGCAGGGCTAGATGTTGTTTTGGTTGATCAATGGTCTGATCATATAAATAAAATAAGGTCCGATGGTCTTACTGTTATCTCTCAAGAAGGTGAGAAGAATACTAAAGTAATAGCACATCACATAAGTGATCTGGCAAAATTACAGCCCGAATTTGACTATATATTTATGGCTGTGAAAGCTTATGATACACAATGGATGTCAAAGTTTGCATCTGTGTATTTAAAAGAAGATGGAGTATTTGTTGGATTACAAAATGCATATAATGATGATCTCAATGCAGAAATGGTCGGAAAAAAAAATGTGATTGGTGCAGTAGTTGAATTAAGCTGTGAGATTTTTAACCCGGGTATTGTTCAAAGAAATACTATTCCATCAGGAACATGGTTTGCCGTCGGAGAACTTACAGGTGAGATCACACCTCGACTGAAAGAGGTTCAAAAAATTATGTTAAATGTTGGTAAGTGTGATCTAACAGATAATATTTATGGTGCAAAATGGACTAAATTAATTGCCAATTCTATGACCTGTCCTTTTTCTTCACTTGACCTAAAAAATTGGGAAGCAGTAAAATTACCAGGTATGTTCGAGTTTTCAGTTGGAGTTGGAAGAGAGTCATTTAAAGTAGGCCAAACACTTGGGTACATGATAGAACCACTTTTTGGACTTACAAACGAAGATATTGGTAATGCAGGAGAGAATGCTGCTGAACTTGTTATGAAAAAAATGGTGAAAGATGTAGGTCCAAATGCAAGAACTCATGCTGCGCAGGATCATGTCAAGGGGAGACGAAGTGAAATTGAATTTATTAATGGAAGGGTGTCTGAAGAGGGAAGAAAATTAGGGATCCCAACTCCATATAATGATGCTGTTGTTGAAATAGCAAAAATGACACATAAAGGTGAAATAGGCCTTGATCCATCAAATATAAATATTTTGTTTAAAAAATTAGAAGAAATATTAAATAAATAATTATCTTTCAAAGTCTGATTTTTCATCAAAGGGAAGATTAGATAAATATCTGCGTAAGCAGTCAAGTGCCATTTCAGCGCTACCTAATGTAACCCTATACTCATCTCCAATGAATTTTCCTGTCCGTGATATAAGTTTGCCATCTAATGACAGAGTAATATAGGTGTCAGCCTCGTTATTATCGAGATAATTAATTAGAACAGAGAGAGACATATCTGTTGAATATTTCAGGCGACAATTCTCAGCAATTTTCTCATTTAGTATCAGACTCTTCTCTAAATCATTATCAATTTCAAGATTTTTAGTAAGTGTCTTAATATTATTTGAGTTAACTGAGAATTTTAAATTTTCTCCGTTTTTATCAGCACCAGCCAATCTAGAACTAACATTACCTTGGGTCAGAAATTCAGCTATAGATAGTGTTTGATTAGATTTTGAAAGTGCTCTAATTATTAAGTCCTCCAAAGTATCTTTATCTTCTGTAAAAATGTAATTACCAAGGATTTTTCTAACTTCATTTTCTACAGGTATTAAATTTTTTTCAATTTCATCTGCTGAAGATGCGCGAATAAATAATTTTGTTTCTAATTGAGGGAAGTGTGCCTGAAATCCTAATTTCACATTCTTATTAGGAGCTAATTCGACTACATCTTTAAGCAGCGAGTCAGCTCTTGACTCTCCAATACCATAGGAATGAAATGTCTTAAGCTTTGTAACAATATTTTCACCAGACATACTTAGAAGCCTTGGAATAATTTCATTTTCCAGCATAAGAAATAGTTCTCTTGGTACGCCTGGTGTGAAGAAGAAACGGGCTTTTTTAATGTTTACTGCAAAGCCACAAGCTGTGCCAATAGGATTATTTATAAGTTCTGATGTCCTTGGAAGCATTGCTTGTTTCTTATTGTTTTCTGTCATTACCCGGCCCCTTTTAATGAAGAATTTCTCCATTATTTCAAGCCAATCTGTGCGTAATTCTAATTCATTACCTGATGCAATAGATGCAACCTCTTGTGATAAGTCATCAACAGTTGGACCCAGTCCTCCATTCACAATAACAGCATCTGCTCTCTCTGAAGCCAGATCAAAAGCTCTTAGTAAGTCCTCTTTATTATCACCAACCGTTGTACCCCAAATCACGTTCAGACCAACTTCTTCTAATTTACTACTCATGAATGAATAATTTGAATTAATGATTTTTCCACTGAGGACTTCATCGCCAGTACATAAAATTTCTATTTTCATCTTGTTTCAATCTCTGTTTTATTTAATTTTAGATGTTTTTGGCCTGTAAAAAACCAAATTAGTATTACAATTTGTATTCCAAATATTATCATAAAACTTACATGATAAGCCATTGGATTATAATCTGAGCCTGATGTTAATGGGAATAAGTCAATAATGACTCCAACAAACCATTGTACAAAGAAAGCAATAACAAATGTACCTAGATTGACAATTGTATTTGCTCTTGATGATAGTGCCATACCAAACTTTGCGGTTATCCAAGGGTAGGATAAAATTCCACCTTGCCCAGTCATAGCAAAAATGATCCAAAAGTATGCACCAATAGAAGGTGGTAGAATAAATATTGGTGCTAATGATAGTATGTTAATAATTAAAATTATAGTTAGAATCTTAAGTATATTTACATTGTATTTACTTAAAATTTTGGCAATAACGCCACTAAGAAATATTCCTGCTATAGCTGCTATTGCGTTTATTGTCAGTCCTGTAGCAACTTCTTCTCTAGAGTATCCTGCGACATTATTGAACCAAGGACCAGCCCATAATGTGAGAAGTGCAATATGTGCACCACCAGTTATCCAAATTAGTGGCCCCAAGTACCATATAGACATATCTTTAAATACTATTCTAAGATCTAACAACCTTTCAGTTACTGGTTTTGAATTGTCTGTGTATCCCTGTTTTGGAATAAAAAAATAAGTCAGTAAAACAACAAAGAAGATAAGTACAATAAAGACTCCATATGTGCCTCTCCATGTAAAGAAGTTTAATAAATATTCTGTTGGCCAACTTGTAACCAACAAACCAATTTGGCCAGCACTCATAATTATTCCATTTCCTAAGGCTGAATTTTCTGGCTTGAGATACATGCTTACTGCTCTAAACCCACTCATTAATGAACCAGAAAAGCCTACCCCAATTAAGAGCCTAGCAAATGTCATAATATAGATATTAGAACTTAGAGCAAAAATTATGCAGCCAAATGCTGCAAGTAATAATAATGTTATTTGTACTTTCTTTGGACCATGACTGTCTAAATATAATCCAAGTGGTATTTGGGCTGCTGCATGGGCTATAAGAAGCATTGAAGTTAATAATCCTAGTGAAGAGGCAGTTAAATTAACATCTTCAATTAGATTTGGTGCTAATATTCCATTAATTGATCTGAAAATTATTGCTAATAAATATCCAAGAATGAATATTGTAATTATTGTTACAGATTGTCTCATTTAAAAAGTACATAGAAAATAAAATATGAGCTCAAGCTATATTATATTTATCTATTCATCAATTGATTTATTTTGGAGGTGTAATAAGAATCATTATGCCTAGGTAGTATAATTACCGTTGGAAAAATTTTACTTACAGAAATAAAATAAAAAACAACTAATAATTCATTATTTGAAGTTATTGAATATTTATTTCGGTTACACTTGATACTTCATTTGAATTAGGATCATTATTTTGCTTTACTGCATTATTAAAATATAAAGCGAGCCCGATTATGATTATTAAAATTAATGATGATAATTTTTTACTCATTTTCCCCTCAAAATAAATTGATTCTTATGTATATATTACCGTTTAGTAAGATAAGTATCAAGAAAGCAAATTTTGCCCTGTTAAGAGGGATTTATTATTGAAGCCATTACACCACCAAGTGTCACAGTCCCTAAATACAATCCTTTTGAATTTAATATATCTACTTCATTTAAATTGTTTGCAGTCATAATTCTTGCAGCTTCATCAAGTTTTGTATCTCTTTTTATTGTTATCTTAGATAGATTTTTTTTATTCATTTTTTTCATTATTTTTTCACACTCTATAACCTTGGCCCGATTAACTTGTGCTGTAAAATTAGATATATATGTGTCATTAGGATTTAATATAATGTCCTGACCTGTGCCTGATTGTATTATTTTGCCATCTCTTAAAATGGCAATATTGTCGCCTAATTTGAGAGCTTCATCTAGATCATGAGTAATAAATATAATAGTTTTATTGAGCTCTTTTTGTAAATCAATAAGCATATCTTGCATCTCAATTCTTATCAGGGGATCTAGTGCTGAAAAAGGTTCATCCATAAGTATAATTGGAGCATCATTTGCCAATGCTCGAGCTATACCAACTCTTTGCTGCATACCTCCAGAAAGTTGGTTTGGATAATTATTTTCAAAACCCTCTAGTCCAACTCTTTTAATCCAATGCATAGCCTTGTCTTCTAGTTCATGACCTTTTATTCCTTTGATTTGAAGTCCAAAATATGTATTTGATAAAACCGTCCTATGAGGTAGAAGAGCAAATTTTTGAAATACCATAGCAAAAGTTTTCCTACGAAATGATAGTAATTCTTTTTCAGATAATTCTGTAACATTTATGTTATTGATTATTATACTGCCTACGGTTGGTCTGATGAGCTGATTTATGTGCCTTATGAGTGTGGATTTTCCTGATCCTGATAATCCCATAAAAACTTGTATTTTATTTTTTGGTATATCAATGCATATATTTTGTAAGCCTAATATGTGATCATAATCATTTTGAAGTGTTGTTTTATCAATTCCATTTAATACTAAATCAGCTAGCGATTCAGGATTCTCACCAAATATTTTTGATACATTTTTCAGACTAATGTATGATTTATTACTCATCTTTCGTACCATAGTTTTCTTGGATTCTTTTTCCATAAGCTTGAGATACTCTATCAAATATTATTGCAATACCGACTATTGCGAACCCATTAAATATTCCAAGTGTAAAATATTGGTTTTGAATTGCCATTAAAACAGGCTGTCCTAATCCTGTTACCCCAATCATTGAGGCAATAACCACCATAGACAAAGCAAGCATTATTGTTTGGTTTATACCAGCCATTATTGTAGGTAAAGAAAGAGGGATTTGAACGTGGATCAATTTTTGGAAGTTAGACGCTCCATATGAGTCCGCAGCTTCTATTACTGCAGGGTTGACAAGCCGTATTCCTAGATTTGTGAGTCGTATCATTGGAGGTACGGAATAAACAACCACTGCAATTAAGCCTGGAACTTTACCGATACCAAGTAACATCACTACAGGGATCAAATAAACGAAGCTTGGCATTGTTTGCATTACATCAAGAACGGGATTCATTATTCTCTGCACTAGATTAGATTTAGCCATTAATATACCGAGTGGTATACCAAAAACTATGGCCATTAAAGCAGCAGTGAATGTCATTGATATTGTTTTCATAGTATTATCCCACATATCAAAATATCCAATGAGTGATAATATTATAAAAACAGATAGCACAACTTTAATATTCTTTGAACCTATCCAAGCTAATGCAAGTATCAAAAGAAATATAATGATCCATGGCGTACCTGTTAAAAATTGTTCAGACTCTATTAGGAAAAATCTAACAGGATCGAAGAAACCTTCAATATTATCCCCATAGTTACGGGAGAAATCCTTGAAACCAGCGTCGATAGATTTTTTTATTGATCTTAATGTTTCCGGGTTTATTGATGGAAATTCTGTAATTAATGACATAAGAGTTTGAATAAAATTGATAACCCCAGATATTAATAGAACATCTGGGGTTTATTTGGATTATTGTTAAAGAGCGGCTAAGACACGTTCTTTAACGTCCTCGGAGACCCATGATGACCAATCATCTTGGTTATTTTTCAAATAATATTTTGCAGCTTCTAATCCGTCGGCTTGGTTATCTGCCATCCATGCTAATAGCTCGTTAAGAGCAGCGTTTGCAAAGGACCTATTAGAGATATAATCCATAGCCACAGTTGCTTCTTCAGCGAAATTTGAAGATACAACTGTTTCAACTGCAGAGAAACCCCATGCATTAGGAACCGGGTTTGCACAATCTGCTACACCAGTGCAATTTTCCCATTCATCCTTATCATGCTCAACATTTGGTTGAAGCATATACATTGGTAGTTTACCAAGTATTGCTGTTGGTGCCCAATAGTATGTTAGAAGGTTATCACCGTCATTAACTGCTTTATTAATTAATGCATCAAGACCCGCTGATGAACCTGGATCAATTAAATCCCAACCCTTAGCTTCCATATTATATGCTTTGTATAGGTTTTGGTTAATGATTTGGCAAGCCCATCCAGCTGGGCACCCCACAAGTGCACCTCTCTCTGGATTTTCAGGATTTGGAAATAGGTCAGGTCTTGCAATAACATCTTCCCAAGTTTTCAACTCTGGGTTAGCTGCAAGAGTCGCTTCTGGGATAAACCATCCTTCTTCACCACCCTCTTTGAATACATATCCTGTCGGGATAAGCCTTCCTTCTTCTTTTGCGGCATCTAATGGTATTCTAATAGAATTCGACCATAGTTCAGGAGCAACATCAGGCTCTCCTTTTTCATTCATAGATGTAAAGGTTGGCATAGTATCACCTGGAACTAATTCAACATTACAGTTATATCCGTGCGTTAAGATTATATTATCAATTTCAGCGATTGCTTGAGCTGATGCCCAATTCATATTAGCTATAGTAACACTTC
>JAYPSX010000038.1:7110-8973 GCA_038133315.1 Hyphomicrobiales bacterium | reverse complement strand
ACAAAATCAACCATAGAAGATCAAAAATTTGAAATCGAAAAAACTTTTGATCAAAAAGTACTAGAATTCAATGCAAAAACAAAACTTATGAGTGAGTCAATTAGAGAAATTACAATTGAGACAACAGATCAGTTAAATAATACAATTAATGAAATTCTCAAAACAATAAAATCAAACTTTAGTGAAACATCAAAAATTACAGACTCAGGTCTAAAATCAATCCAAGAGAAAACCCATCAAGATTTAATTGAATTAAGTTCAAAGTTAATACAGAAATCATCTGAATTAGGTGATCAAACAACTTCAAGCATAGATAAAATTTCTGAAGATATTTCACAAAAGATTATTCATTTTAAAAATCAAGCAAGAAATATATCTGACGAATTAGCTTCTGAAATATCAAATAAAACGATAAAATTGTCTACTGAAATGGTTGGCATTCAATCAGAAACTATCAATAAAATTAATACAGAAATTAACAATCTATCTGTTGAATACAAAGAAAATATAAATGAACTTGTCAACGCTTCAACATCACTCTCAGAAGAACTTAATATAACAAAAAATATAGTTAAAAGAGAACTTTTTGAACTACCTGAAGAAGCTTCAAATTACCTAGCCAAAATGAGAAATGTAATTGAAGAACAAATAAGTGCAATATCAAAACTCAATAAATTAATTTCTGATTATGACAATTACCGAGATATTGATACTAATTCTAATAAATTACCAGATCCCTCTATTACGATAGAAAAATCAAAATCTAATGTAAAAGAAACACATACACAAAAGAAAAGAAAATCCAGAGACTGGTTCTTGCCTGAGATTTTAGCCCCTAATTCAAGATTAAATGAGAAAAAACAGCAAGCGGATAATCAGAAGTTGGAGACCCTAGAAAATGAGCTCCTGGATACTCTTAAATTTGATTATGACAGAGTAAATTTAATCCTTAAAGATAAAAAACCAAATGCTATATGGGAATCCTTCTATAGTGGTGAAGATCAAGTTATTACTGAAAAAGATTACTCCAGACTTGGAAGGAGATTATTTAACACAATTAAAACCCGTTATTCTGAAAATAGAAACTTCAGAAGTCTTGCAAATAAATACCTAAAATCTTTTGAAGAACTTATAAATAATTATCAAAAAACAAATGATGAAAATGAGATTTCACTCTTATTAGACTCAGAATCAGGAATTTTATTCATCCTAATATCACACTCGATTGGTAAACTAGACTGATACGCAGCAGCAATTACTCTGAATGACACCAGAAATACCTTCAATGAATGCGTTGAAATTAAATTATTATCCTGAAAAATATAAATTAAATGATGGCTTTTCTATTTCAAGGGGATCTAGAGATACCGCGGATATTATTAAAGTTGAGCTCACAGATGGAAAAGTCCAAGGTATTGGTGAATGCACGCCCAATGAAAGATATAATAGAAACATTCACACAGAATTGCTCGAACTCAGCAAAATAAAAAAAACAATTGAACAAAAACACTTCATTATCAACCAAAATAATCTATCAGAGTTTTTTACACCAAGTCCTGCAAGATCTGCTGTAGATATTGCGTTATGGGATTATTTTTTAAAAAAATATAGCCTTTCGATTTGGGATTTTTTTAAAATCCAAAGACCACAAAATTTAACAACAATGATAACCCTGGATCTTTCATCTCTTGATAAGACAATGACAAAAGCATCCAAATATAATGACTATGAAATTTTCAAAATAAAACTTGATGGAACTGAGAATGATTATACGAAGATTCATAGTATAAGAAATTTATATCCCAAAAAGAGAGTCATCGTTGATGCAAATGAGTCTATACCAGTCAGAGATATGGGAAGATA
>JAYPSX010000038.1:0-7100 GCA_038133315.1 Hyphomicrobiales bacterium | reverse complement strand
TTGGAGTTGGACTGGACTTCGACTGGACTTTCGCTTGACAATTAATCCCTGGCGTGGCGGTTGTTGATGGTTTGTAGTGATAACATTTAACATAGTGTCCCAGTCAGTCCCAGTCTATGCAGTCAATACAAGTCAGAGATATGAGTAGATATTTAGAGTACGCAGAGAGATTTAATATTGAAATGATAGAACAACCATTGAAAGTTGAATTTGATTTTTTGCTGAAAGATATCAAAACAAAAACAACTATATGTGCTGATGAGTCATGCCATATATCAAGTGATATCGAAAAAATTAGTCAATATTATGGTGCAATTAATATAAAGCTAGATAAATCTGGAGGATTAACTGAAGCACTGAATATGGTTAAAGCAGCCAAAAAAAAAGATCTAAAAATTATGTCAGGATGCATGCTTTGTACATCCCTTGGAATTGCTGCATCTCAAATAATTGCTTACCACGCAGATTATGTTGATCATGATGGCCCACTATTTTTGGAGAAAGATAGAGATCACGCTCTATCATACCATATTGACAAAGTCTCAATTGCCAGAAGTTCCTTGTGGGGATGAATGATGGACATTGTTCAATTACTCAACGACAAGAGAGTTTTACCATCAAATTCCGTCATTGAAAATCTCACTCTTTTATCAAAGCAGTATGGTATTGAAACATACCTAGTTACTACCAATGATAAAAAATATATCTTCAAGTTAAATAAAAAACCCACAAACCAGCTAAAAGTTTTAAAAGAGATTTATGAGGACCTGCGGGATATTAAATTTATTTCACTGAAGATTTATTATTCTGATAACGATCTACTGCTAATGGAATATTTTGAAAATCATAAAAATTATATTCCGGCAATTGACGATTATGAGATCCTTGCTAAATTTCTCTCAGAATTACATTCAAAAAAAGCTGCATACTATGGTTACGGATATTCAACATATTTAGGTAATTTAGTGCAAAATAATGAAAAATCATCAAGTTGGAATAAATTCTTTCTAAAGAATAGATATGATTATTATCTCGAGATATTACTCAATAAATCCTTGATCGATAACAAAAGATACAACAAGTACAAAAATTTTAGAGAAGTAATAAAAAAGAATTTACCAGAGCCAAATCATCCCTCTCTTTTGCATGGTGATATTTGGAGAGGTAATATATTAATCAATAGGCAAGCTAAAATTCATAGATATAAAATAATTGATCCTGCGATATTCTATGGAGACTTTGAATATGAATTGGCATACATATATCAAAATGGAACATTTGGCAGGGGTTTTTATGAATGCTATAATGGAATAAATAAAATCAGTGATGAATTTTGGGACCTCAAAATTTTGATTTATCAGATTATTCCACTCATGCAATATGCAATATTGGAAAATCAGTCTTACTTGAGAGAAATAGATAAAATAATTGATTATTTAGGAAGAGTTTGATGCATAAGGCTATTAATACTTCATTTATATCATAACTCTATTATAATATGTAAATCACATAATTGAGATAGAACTAATGCAATTATCTATTTATAAAACACTCATACTAATTTCATTTTTCTTATTATCAATATTTGAATACGCTCAAGCTGATGAATTAAATGCTAAAAAGTGTATCCAATTTTCTCAGATTGGATTACATCAACCGGCAATAGCAAATTGCCAAAAAGCATTAAATGAGGGCAGTAACCAGACCAGAAAAGATTTGCTATTTGCTCTTGCAAACTCATATTATTCACTTAATAACAATCAATTAGCCAAAGATACTATTAATAAGTTATTTGAATTGGATAGAAAGCCAAATGCAGACACTATGTACCTAGCAGGGTTGATTGATCTAAATTTAAATAATTACACAAGAGCGTCTAATTTAATTGAAAAATCTATAGAACTTGGAAATATAGGAATTGATACAAAAAGACAATTTTCAAGAGCATTATTCAAATCCGGGGAAGAGTCTAGAGCCATATTAATACTCACGGGTTTAAAATATGAGACTCCAAATGATATTCAAACAATATCTCAACTAGCTGAAAACTACATCATCATGGGTGATACAGAAAGAGCTAAAAAATTAACCCATGAGATTATAGAGATTAACCCTGATTATTCATATTCCTATTATCTAGACCACCTCATATCAAGACTCAAAAACGATGACAACTCAGCTTTAGTAAGTCTAAATAAAGCCATTATGCGAGATAGGGATAATACAAAATTCTTAACTGAAAAAATTAAACTACTTGGATCTCTAAAAAAATTCGATATGGCGAAATTTAATATTTCTATTTTAGATAAAACAAATAAAAATTCTGAAATAATTTCTGAACTTACAAACGAAATAAGAAATGCTGAAGCATCAGATAATCTTGAAAAAGCTCAGCTAAACATTAAATCCAAAAACTACAAAGAAGCGCTAAAATATTATGATACATTAATCAGTGATGACACTTCTGATCCATTTTTATATTTTGAGAGAGGACAAATCCTATACATATTAAAAGATTATATAAATGCGGAAATTGATTTAAAGAAAGCACTATCCTTAAATGCAGATCTACAAAGTAAAAATATATATTTCATCATTGGAAAAAACTACTATCAAATGGGGAATACAGAAAAATCCATCGAATACATAGATTATGAATTAAAACACAATAATTCAAATACAAAGGCACTCAAATGGCAAATTAGAACTTTATTCGAGCGAGGAAACTATGCAGATGCAGAATTATATGCGAATAGGTTAATTGACATAAATCCAAAATCTCCAGATGGATATGCAATACTAGGAGATATAAAACTGCTCATGGGTAAAATTTCAGAGAGTAATGATCTTCACAGTAAAGTTATTGAAATTGATCCAAATTATAAAATTGCAACCAAAAAGAAATTAAATTAAAAAGTTAAATTTTTTCTTCTAAATCTAGATAAAAATATATATAACTAATCTTACTTTAATAGAATTTAACGCATACAAATTAATGCGTAAAATAATTTTACAATGGGAGAGAATATGTCAAATACACCTTGGAAAACAGATCAGTGGCTTACTAGCCAATGGAACTTTGCTCCAGAAGTCACAAAGGAAATAAATTTTCCTGAAAAAATACAAATACACGATGTAACACTTCGTGATGGTGAACAACAAACAGGAGTTGCATTTAATTATGATGATAAAATCCGTATTGCTGAAGCGCTAGCTGAAGCTGGTATCCACAGAATTGAAGCGGGTATGCCAGTTGTTTCACATCAAGACGCAAAAGTTGTCTCGGACCTTGCAAAAAGAAACCTTGGACCTGAAATATTCTCATTTGCAAGATGCATGGTTGATGATGTGCAAAGAGCTGTCGACGCGGGTGTATCAGGTGTTGTTATGGAAGTTCCATCAAGTCAGCATCTAATTGAATTAGGTTATAGATGGGAATTTGAACGAGCTGTTGATCTGTCTATTGAGTCTACGAAATATGCTCATGAACAGGGGTTGAAAGTTGTATTCTTCCCAATCGACTTCACCAGATCGGATTTAAAATGGGTTATTGATTTAATTGAGAAAGTTGGTAATGAAGGACATATGGATCATCTGGCACTAGTTGATACTATGGGAGCAACCTCCATTCATGCAATGCCATATTTTGTGAATGCAATTAAACAAAGAATCAAAGTGCCACTCGAAGCTCACTTCCATCAAGACTTTGGACTTGGTATTGCTAATACGTTGATGGCTGTGTCAATGGGCGTTGAGGTAATTCACTCAACAGTTCTTGGTCTAGGTGAAAGAGCTGGTAACGTTCCTACTGAGGAAACTGTGATGGCGCTGAAGACTCTTTACAACAAAGACATTGGCATTAAAACAGAAAAATTAAAAGGAATTGCTGACCTGGTTACAAAACTTGCTGGCGTGAGAGTGCCATCTAATAGACCGATAGTTGGTGATGATCTATTCAATGTTGAATCTGGTATCATTGCAAACTGGTTAATTAATTGCGGATATGAAAATCAAACAGAACTATTCCCATTTAGACCAAGCATGGTTGGGCAAGCTGAACCTGAGATAGTTATTGGTAAGGGCTCTGGTATTGACTCAATTAAAGATAGATTAAATAGATTCCAAATAAAAGCAGATGACAAACAAGCAATGGATATCCTTTTAGCGATCAAAGATTGGGGTCTAAAACACAAGAGACTCATGAACGATGATGAATTCAGAGCTATAGCTGAAGAAACATTATCATAAAGGAAAAGGATATGAAGATTGATCATTACGCCCGTGGCGGGTTTAACGTAAGCTACGAGGAGAGGGTCTCCCCTGCTGATTTAAGAAAACAAAGAATTGACAAAGCAAGAGCTGAACTCAAAAAAGCAGGGCTGGATGCTATCCTTGTTTGGAAAGATGAAAACCAAAGATATCTAACAGATCTCAGACCTCAGATAATTCACGGTAAATCTTCATGTTTGAATGGCGCCTTGCTAATTGAAAACGAAGACCCAATACTTTTCTGTTCTGGAGGCGAAAGAGACAGGATTGATAGAACAATGCCATGGATCAAGGAAGTTCACACAATTCCAATTATTGAAGAAAAAGCTCTTATTCATGGTCTAGTGAAGGATATTCTCGGACCAGTCCTTAAGAAGTACAAAATAGATAAAGGTAAACTTGGTTTAGATGAGTCAAATGTTATTTTTCATAAAGCTTTGCAGGAATATTTCCCTGATCTATCCATAGAAGATGGCGATACTCCAATGCAAAATGCAAGGATGATAAAACTGCCTGGTGAAATTGCGATGCTTGAAGAAGCTACTGCGATCGCCGATGCTGTTTGTGCAACTGCTATCAACTCAGTTCAAGAAGGTGTTAGAGAATGTGATATAGCAGCAAACGCAATGCACACATTATATTCATTGGGCGGTGAATATTCGCATGTTACAACTCCTTTTGTAGCTTCAGGTGAACATATGGCGCCCCCTAACAGAATTTGCTCAGACAAAATCGTAAGAGATGGTGACCTCGTTTTTATTGATATTGGTGCAGCGTGGAATGGATATTTTGGTGATATGGCAAGAACTGTTTACTGTGGAACTCAGGCATCTTTCCCATCCAAAGAACAACGAAATGTATATAGTGCCGTTTACTATGGATTGAAGGCTGGTATTGCTGAAATGCGTCCTGGTAGAACAAACAAAGATTCAGCTAATGCACTTATTAATGAAGCATCTAAATTCGGACTTGGTGGACGTTTTTTATCATTATTTATTGGACACGGAGTTGGCATAGGAGCAAATGAACCACCGTACATTGGTGAAACACTTCCTGGAGCTCCTGAATACGAATTCAAACCTGGTATGGTATTTGCAGTTGAACCTCTAATATGGATTGATGGTGTAAGAGGTGGTGGTGGAGTTAGACTTGAGGAAATGGTTTTAGTCACAGATGACGGTCCTCATATCATGTCTCGTACTCCATTTGACGAGAGATTAATTGAAGGAAAATAATATATAAAAGGGAACAAGATTATGTCAAAAACAAAAATATTCATCACTCAACCAATTGCTCAAAGTGCAATCGATAGACTTGAAGCAAGAGGAGATGTAGAGCTAAAAATATACCCAGATGCATCAAAAATTATACCTTATGATACATTACTCGAAGAGGTTAAAGGTTGTGATATTTTATATTGCCTACTTCATGATGTTGTTGATAAAAAAATCATGCAAGCTAATCCAAATCTCAGAGCTGTAGCATCTCAATCAATTACACCAGATAGAATTGATGTCAAAGGAGCAACAGAGATTGGTATGCCAGTTACTGTAATACCGGCGGTTGTAACAGATGCCACTGCTGATATTGCTTTTGGATTGTTGTTATGTGTAGCCAGAAGAATTCTCGAAGCAGATAGATTTGTCAGAGCTGGTGGTTACCCAGGCGCACAATCTGCTATGTTCCTTGGAGGTGATGTATCAGGCAAAACACTCGGATTAGTTGGTGGTAGAGGTAGAATCGGAAAAGCAACTGGACTGAGGGGCAAAGGTTTTGGCATGAAAGTTCTCTATTGGGGACCGAACAGAATGGAACTAAGCGAAGAAAAAGAGTATGGATTTGAATATGTTGAATTTGATGAACTATTTAAACAGTCAGATTTTGTTTCCGTCCATGCAGCTGAACGTCCTGAAACGATTCACTTAATCTCAGATAGAGAGTTTAAGCTAATGAAGAATTCAGCCTATATTATTAATTCAGCACGTGGTCCAATAATTGATGAGAAAGCAATGGTTAGAGCCCTACAAAATAAAGAAATTGCAGGTGCTGGATTGGATGTATATGAGAATGAGCCTCAAATAGAAAAAGAACTTTTCGAAATGGATAATGTTGTACTAGCACCACATTTGGGTTCTGCGGGTAAAGACGTCAGAGAAGGAATGGCTCATCGAGTAGTTGATAATATCGAAGCGCTTATTGATGGAAAAACTCCACCAAATTGCGTAAATCCTGAAACTCTTAACAAATAGGTGAAGCATGAAAAACACTCCACTTGTTGTTGTTACTGATAGCCCTTTTCCATCTTTGGACCCAGCAAAAAAAGCACTTGAAGCTGCAAATGCAGAAGTTATACAGGCACCAAGTAATTCTGAAGAAGATATCATTAAAGCAGCAGAAAATGCTGATGCAATTCTTGTAACCTATGCAAAGCTTAACGAAAATATCTTAAGGAGCCTAAAAAAGTGTAAAGCAATAGGTAGATTTGGGATTGGTGTAGATAACATTGACCTAAAAGTTGCTGGAGAATTAGGTATTTCTGTAAATTATGTTCCAGATTATTGTCTGGATGAGGTATCTGACCAAGCTATGGCAATGATAATTTCAATGGCTAGAAAAATTCCTCAATCAAACAAACTAGTTCAAGCGGGTCGTTGGGAAATGCCGGCAGTCGTTCCAATTTATAGACTTAGAGGAAAAACTGTAGGATTAATTGGCTTCGGAAATATTCCAAGATTAATGGCACCAAAGGCTCAAGCATTTGGTTTTAATGTGATCGCATGCGATCCATATGCTCCGCAGGAAGTATTTGATAAATATGGTGTTAAAAGTGT
>JAYPSX010000037.1:1449-8979 GCA_038133315.1 Hyphomicrobiales bacterium | reverse complement strand
ATTTTAGGTGAAGAATCAGATGGTCATCAATTTGTTGATCACGCAATAAAAAATGGAGCAATAGCCTCCATTATTTCAGATAAGAAAAAGTTTAATGAAAATAAATCTCCATTTTTTCTAGTTGAAGATACATATGAAGCTCTTCGTGATATCTCAGATTATTTGACTCAGCAAAACAATGCTCTTCGCATCGCAATTACAGGAAGCGTAGGCAAAACAACTACAAAAAATTATCTTAATTCCATCTTGAAAAAATATGGTAAAACTGTTTCTTCTCCTCAATCATTTAATAATTATCTTGGTGTTATTTTATCAAGGTCAAAGGTACAAAAAAATACTGATTATGCAATTTTTGAGGTTGGTATGAATAGACAAAATGAAATTAGTAAATTATCACATTTGATTAAACCAAATATAGCAATTATTACAAACATAGGTGAGGCACATATTGGTAATTTAGGAAGCAAAGAAAATATAGCAATTGAAAAAACTAAGATAATTGATGGAATGGATAAAGAAGGCTTGGTTATCATCCCTCGTGATAGTGAATTCTATGATCATCTTATCAATGCTGTAAAACAAAAAGAGTTGTCATACATAACTTTTGGAAAAAATATAAAAGCAGATATTTATATCAGTAAAATTAAAAGAAATGCAAATACATCAAAAATAAATTTAAATATTTATGGTGAAAAATATGTATTTGAAACAGCATTACAAAACTTAAATTTAATTGATAATTATCTACCTATTCTTGGCGTGGCATATCATTATAATTTTAATTTAGATGAGGTATTAAAACATTTGGGTAGTGTTGAACAAGGCGATGGCAGATGGAAAGAGATTGTTTTTGGAATAAATACGGGGGTGGTTACACTAGTTGATGACTCTTACAATGCCAGCCCCACATCAGTGATGGCTGCAATTGAGTCAATAGATAAATATTCCAACCCTTCAATAAAACGAAAAATAATTATTCTTGGAGATATGCTCGAATTAGGAGATCTGACAGATGAATATCATAGCCGATTAATTGAGTTTATTAACGCATCGAGTATTGACGATGTATACTTATGCGGTCCAATAATGAAAAGTCATTTTAAAAATATTAAAATACAAAAGAAGAGAAAATGGTTTGATACTGTAGAAAGTATAAGCATTAATAATGACTTTGATATAAAAGCTGGAGACCTGATTTTTTTAAAGGGGGGGAATAAAATTAAAATAAGTAAGCTAGTAAAGGAATTTATTAATCATTTAAAAATATAATAAAAACCTGGGAGGGATAAAGAATATGTTTATTTGGTTAGTAAATATTTTATTAGATACTTTTCCCTTTCTTAATGCCTTTCAATATATATCTACAAGGGCAGGTGCAGCAATGTTTACTTCAGGGTTAATTGTCTTCATTTTTAGCCCTAGCATCATCAATTTCTTCAGGAAAATCCAAAAGAATGGTCAACCCATTCGTATTGATGGTCCAAAAAGACACATAATTGAAAAATCTGGAACACCAACTATGGGTGGAGTTATAATCCTTCTCGGAGTTGTTCTTTCGTCACTCTTATGGACTGACCTTAGTAATAAATATATATGGGTGGTTGGTTTAGTTGCTATATTATTTGGGGTAATTGGATTTTATGATGATTATTTGAAAGTAACTCGAATATCATCTAATGGATTACATAGCTCATATAAAATATTACTCCAATCTATCGTTTCATTGATTGCAGTGTTATTTTTGATGATGACTATTGAAAATTACGAGCCAGTAATTTTTATACCTTTTTTGAAGGATTTTTCCCTAAACCTTGGAATTTTTTACATAATATTCTCATGTTTAGTAGTAATTGGTTCGAGTAATTCAGTAAATTTGACAGATGGTTTGGATGGGCTCGCGATAATGCCAGTTATGATTGCGGTTACAAGTTTTGCACTAATAACATACTTGACAGGAAATATCGTTTTTGCCGAATATTTACATATCCAGTATATTCCAGGAACAGGTGAATTAGTTATAATATGTTCAGCGGTTATTGGAGCAGGTCTTGGTTTCTTGTGGTATAATGCACCCCCTGCCATGATCTTTATGGGGGATACAGGTTCATTATCACTTGGTTCAATTATTGGCATTATAGCAGTCATTACAAAACATGAATTAGTGCTATTAATAATTGGTGGGTTATTCGTTTTAGAAGCAATATCTGTAATTGTTCAGGTTATCAGTTTTAGGTTTACTGGTAAGCGGGTGTTTAGGATGGCCCCCTTACATCATCATTTTGAACAAAAAGGTTGGAGTGAACCAACAGTAGTTATCAGATTTTGGATAATATCTCTAATACTTGCATTAGCAGGGCTTTTAACTTTGAAGCTCAGGTAGGGTTAGTTCAAATGATCAATCTCAGTCACTGTTCAGGAAAAAGTTATTATGTAATCGGATTGGGTAAAACTGGAAAAAGTGTCCTAGATTCACTCTCTGCTGCTGGAGCAATCGTTTCAATATGGGATGATAATATGGATATACTTGATAGTATTCGTGGGAGTAATTTTTCTGTTATAGATCCAAAATCTGCAAATATTTCTGAATTTGATTCCATTATTTTAAGCCCGGGTATTAATGAAAATATAGAACCTTATAATGATTTAATTGAATGTGCCAGGAAAAATGATATTCCAATTATTTGTGATATCCAGCTTTTTATGGATGAATTAGATAACAGAAATTTGAGTAATAAAGTCATAATGATTACTGGAACAAATGGCAAATCTACAACAACCATGTTGCTATGTCATCTACTGGAGTCACTTGGGTATGATGTGCAAATTGGCGGGAATTTAGGCAATAAATGTGTATTGGAATTTGATTTTCATCAAAGTGATAGAATTTTTGTTATAGAGATGTCCTCTTTCCAGATTGCTCTCTGCCCTAATATCAAACCGCATATAGGAATTTTATTAAATATTACGGCAGACCATATTGATAGGCATAAAAGTTTTGAGAATTATAAAAATATAAAATTTAGCATGTTTGGTAAACAAGACATTAACGATTTTTCAATAGTTGAAAATAATACATTTCAGAATTTTAGCTCTTCAGCAAAGAATCTAAGGGGAAAGATTATACTATTTGCACATTCAATATCAAAACCAAATGATATATTAGAAGTGATTGATAAGAGTAGAAGTGAGAGTTCAACTAAATATGGATTAAATGAAGATATGGTTGTTAATTCAAAAACTAATTTGGCAAATTTGGCTGCCTGTGTTGCATGTATGCAAATAATGGGACACAGCTGGAATGAATACTCTCATGCCATAAATACTTTTCAGGGGTTAGAACACAGGGTTGAACCTGTAACACGTTTAAATAAAGTTTGCTACATTAATGATAGCAAAGCAACAAATGCAGCTGCTTCCAAAGGCGCACTCCAATCGTTTACAAATATTTTTTGGATTTTAGGGGGTATAGAAAAGTATGGTGGATTATCAGATATTACAGAAAATTTAGGTAATGTTAAAAAGGCATATTTAATTGGAACAGCAGCTGAATCTTTCAGTAAAATATTATCAAATATCAACATAAGCAATGAAGTTTGTGGTACTCTTCGCAAGGCAATCATTAATTCCACAAAGGATGCCCTAACCTTATCTGAGGAAGCAACTATTCTATTCTCCCCAGCTTGCTCATCATACGATCAATTCAGTAATTTTGCTGAAAGAGGAAATAAATTTAAAGAAATTGTTGGAGAAATAAAAGAAACGTATGCAAATTAATCGTTCAAATAAATCAAGATTTTCTGATTGGTGGTGGACTATTGATAAAGTCCTACTTGGTTCTATTATAATACTAATTGTTTTTGGAATAGTTTTAAATTTAGCAGCTAGTCCACCGATTGCTGAAAAGTTAAATTACACTGATCAATATGTTTTTGTAAAAAAACAATTTATTTTTATGTCTTTAGGTATACTAATAACTCTATTTTTCTCTTTTCTGAATATGCAACATATAAGACGTTTGTCATTATTAATTTTTTTTGGTTCACTCTGTATTATGATTTTTATTAATCTTTTTGGTACCCCTATAAAAGGGGCAACAAGATGGATAGATTTGGGTATAGTATCATTACAACCATCAGAATTTGCCAAGCCATCATTTATAGTACTTATCTCTTGGTTAATGGCTGAGTCATTTAAAAAAGAAGTTCCGGGAAAATTTATAGCCTTTATCATTTATTTAATTTTTGCAATAACACTCATTTTACAGCCAGATATCGGTCAGACGATTCTAATAACACTCACAGCTTCAATTATTTATTTCATTACAGGAATGCCTCTATTCGTTGGTTTCATAATTTTTTTATTATCATTAACTGGAACTGCCCTTTCTTACCTATACTTAGATCATTTTTCACAACGACTTAATATATTCTTTAACCCTTCTTCTGGTGACACTTACCAAATAGATACAGCAAACAGTGCGATCAATAATGGAGGTTGGTTTGGAGTTGGTCCTGGTGATGGTGTAATTAAAAATATACTTCCTGATGCACACACAGATTTTATCTTTTCTGTTGCAGCAGAAGAATTTGGATTGATAACATGTTTTATTATTATTTTACTCTACGCATTCATTGTTTTTAGAGGTGTCTCTAGATCTCTATCTCAAGAGGATTTATTTGCTAAAATTGCATCAATTGGACTAATATCCCTTATTTGTATACAGGTGGGGATTAATATTGCTGTTAATCTTGGTATAATTCCTACTAAAGGTATGACTTTACCATTTATATCATATGGTGGTTCATCAGCAATATCTATTGCTATAACATTCGGACTAATATTAGCATTCACAAGAGTAAGAAAAGATAGTTTTAAATACTCCACAAGAAGAATCCATATTCAGAGTTAAAAAGTGACAGAGACAAATGTAAGAAATTTTTATGTTTTGGTTACTGGAGGCTCTGGAGGTCATGTAAATCCAGCATTGGCACTATATGAGGAGTTAGTAGAATTTGAAAATACAAAAACTATATTTTTTACTGATATAAGAGGAAAGTCATATTTGAATGGTATAGAAAAGACAGATATAGATATAATAAAATCATCATCTCCATTCAAAAGAGGAACATACCATAAGATTTTTTTTACATTTTATATTTTAATTGGTTTTTTTCAATCAACATTCAAATTGATTAAATTGCGTCCTAAATTAATAATATCTTTTGGTGGATACACCTCAATACCCACATGCCTTGCAGCCTATTTTTTAAGAATACCTATAATTATTCATGAACAAAACTCAATAATGGGAAGGGCAAACAGATTATTATCATACTTCGCGTCTTCAATTTTAACTTCATTTGATAATACACAACATTTAAATACAAAACATAATCAAAAGGTAAATATTGTCGGTTTACCTGTAAGAAAAAATATTAAGCATTCCCGTTCAAAATATATTCCTACTAGGAATGAGAAAAAATTTAATATTTTAGTAATTGGTGGAAGTCAGGGGGCAACAATATTTAATGATCTAATTCCTGAAATAATGAGTACGTTGCCAACTCATCTGAAGAAAAAAGTGGTTATAAATCAAAATTGCCTAGCTGGATATGAACAAATTTTGCAAAGTAAATATGAACAGATTGGAATAGAATGTGAAATTCAATCATATTTTGAAAATATTGGAAGTTTAATTAGCGATTCAGACTTAATAATATCACGTGCAGGTGCTAGTACGATATTTGAAATATGTACAATAGGCAGGGCTTCAATTCTGATACCTATGGCACATGCCATAGACAGTGATCAATTACACAACGCAGAATACTTAGCACAGCATGATGCCTGTATTTTATTCGATGAAAGAAATATTAATAAGCTAGAGTTCTCTCATCAATTACAAGAACTGATTCTGGATAAGAATAAGTTGGTTTTTATGAGTAACTGTGCTCACCAGATAGGTGCTAATGATGCAACAATTAAGATTATGAAGATTATTAAAGAAATTAGTCAATGATGGAAAAAACTTCAAAAAGAGAATTAATCCACTTTATTGGTATCGGCGGAATTGGTGTTTCAGCAATTGCAAGACTATGTCTCAGTAAGGGTTCCCAGGTTCAAGGTAGTGATCAAATATTAAGTTTTAGTACAGATGAGCTAGAACAAACCGGTGTGAGAATTTTTCATGGGCATGATAAAAAAAATATTAGTGAGGACATAGATATAGTAGTTTATTCCTCAGCAATTAATCAAAATAATATTGAATTAGTTCAGGCAAGAAAACTTGGAATTAGAATCCTATCAAGAGCCGAGATACTATCAATAATCATGTCAGAAAAAGACTGTATTTGTGTTTCAGGAACACATGGAAAAACAACATGCACTTCTATGATATCGTGGTTATTGTCATATGATAAATTAAACTTACCTACATCACTAATTGGTGGAGTTGACTATGGATTTATGTCAAATCTTCAAACCGGATCAAGTGATTTAATGATTGTAGAAGCAGATGAGTCAGATAAGACATTTTTATCATTACCATCTAACATTTCAATCATCACAAACATAGACGATGACCACCTTGAAAAATTTGGTACAATTGAAGCCCTTACCGAAGATTTTTTAAAATTTGCGGACAATGTTGGTCAAGATGGGAATTTAATAGTTTGTAAAAATGATCCTATTATTTCAAGTATCCTAAGCAAATTTATTTGTAAGAATACATTTTCATATGGAGAAGATGTTGAGTCTAATTTTTGGATAAACAATATAATTCCAAAAGGAAATTCAATTGGGTATTTTTTCAATTTGAAAGCTACTTTTCAGGGGAAAGAACTTGATCTTGATTTTGAAATTGATAGACCTGGTAGATTCAATATTTACAATGCTACTGCTTCAATTATTGTGGGACTAATTAGGGGAATTAAAATTGATATAATTAAAGAAAGAGTAAAATCATACAAAGGTGTATATCGTAGATTTTCATTTATCAGTGAAAATAGAGGGGTTACATATTTTGATGATTATGCTCATCACCCTACTGAACTTACTCAATTAATATCATCCGCTAAAGAGGTTTGTTCTGAAAATCTCATCTGCATATTCCAACCGCACAGGTATTCCAGGGTAACTAACTTGTATGAACGATTCTGTCAGGTATTTAAAGGTATCAAATTATTGTTACTTTTACCTATATACGGTGCAGGAGAAAAAGTTTCCGATGATTTTAACTATGATAATTTTGTAAGAGATATCAAGCTTCAGTCAAATATAGATGTGATCTTCGTGAATGAAGATGAGATCAGAGATAATATATTAAAAAATACGAACAATGGAGATATAGTTATCTTTACTGGGGCAGGGGATATTAATCTTATCTCCAAACGATTATGTCAAGAACTATAGGTTGAACCAAAATGATATTCTGGCCTAACGCAATAGAACTGGCAGAAGAACTAAAAAAAAATGTGAAAGGAAAAATTTTACCAAATCATTCTCTAAAAAATCTGACTTGGTTTAAAGTTG
>JAYPSX010000037.1:0-1349 GCA_038133315.1 Hyphomicrobiales bacterium | reverse complement strand
AAAGGAAAAATTTTACCAAATCATTCTCTAAAAAATCTGACTTGGTTTAAAGTTGGTGGTTTGGCTGAGATTTTATTTATCCCTGAGGATCTTGATGATTTAGTTACTCTCCTAAAAACAAAACCCAAAAACACAAATATTACAATTATTGGAAATGCATCAAACCTTCTAGTTAGAGATGATGGAATTCCAGGAATAGTAATAAAATTAGGCAGATCATTTAGTTATATTGAAAAATCAAAAAATAATATACTTATCTGCGGAGGTGCTCTTCAAAATAAGAAATTATCGAGCTATGCCCTAAATAACAATATTGGGGGGTTAGCCTTTTTATCTAACATACCAGGAACTATCGGTGGTTCCGTAAAGATGAATTCTGGTGCCCACGGTTATCAGATTTCTGACATATTAATTAAAGCTAATATAATAAACTCAAAAGGTGATTTGATGGAAAGAAGTTTCACAGATCTATCATTTGGTTATAGAAAAAGTAACATTACTGACGACTCACTTTGTGTATCAGCAACTATTAAGGGATATCCATCAACTCGAGAACAAATTCTTAGCGAAATAGAAACTTTCAAAACTCAAAGGTTATTAAGCCAACCGATTGCAGAAAAAACTGGTGGATCTACGTTCAAAAACCCAACAAATAAAAAGGCATGGGAATTAATACAAGAAGCGGGATGTGCTGATCTGGCAGTTGGAGATGCGTTCCTATCAAAACTTCATTCAAATTTCATTATTAATAGAGGCAGTGCTACCGCCTACCAAATAGAACTCTTAGGAGAGCGTGTTAGAAAAACTGTCATGGAAGAAACTGGTGTTAATCTAGAATGGGAAATAAGAAGGTTAGGTCATGGACCTAGTATAAATTTATGAAAAACAAGAGAAAAATTTTGTTACTAATGGGTGGGATCTCACCAGAAAGAGAAATAAGCATTCAAAGCGGTAATCAGTGTAAAAAAGCAATCCTTAATCTTGGATATGATCTTGAAGTTTTGGATCCTAATTATGATATAGCAACAAAATTGGTCACTTTAGAATTTGATATTGTTTTTAATTGTTTGCATGGATCTTGGGGAGAGAACGGAAAAATCCAATCAATATTGGAGTTTTTAAATTTGAACTACACACATTCAGGAGTAGTTGCTTCATCACGTGCTATGAATAAAGTTATATCAAAAGAGTTCTTCAAAAATAATGGTATTCCAGTTGCAAAGGATATTCAATTTAGAAATCAAGATGTAAATCTTCATTTTCCCTTTATTATCAAACCAATAAATGGTGGATCTAGTCTAGATATTAAAATCATATCAAATCAAAATGAACTAGATAGATTTAGAAAA
>JAYPSX010000036.1:0-9081 GCA_038133315.1 Hyphomicrobiales bacterium | reverse complement strand
TGGCGTTATAAAGCGCCTTTTCCAAAACCTATGCCTGGTGGACCTGCCCCCGCAAATATCATAAAAAATGATGATGGTTCTTTGAAGGGTATGCCGCTTGGATTTCCTCAATCACCAGATGATTTATTGTTAGATGATAATGATAATCCAATTAGGATTGATAAAGCATATACATGGGAATACCCTATAGCCGCCCATGGACTTATGCATTCAGTTCTTAGAAATGCATGGCTCGGTGATCCATATAAAATTGATGTCCTATTCATGTACATGGCAAATATGGCATGGAATTCATCAATGGCCACAAATAACGTGCATTCTTATCTAACTGATAAAGATGAACGGGGTAATTATAAGATCCCAAAAATTATATATTCAGACGCTTTTTATTCAGAGACAGTTGCGTATGCAGATCTAATATTACCAGATACTACATATCTTGAGAGGTGGGATTGTGTCTCAATATTAGATAGACCAATAGGAAGCGCAGATGGACCTGCTGATGCAATTCGGCAGCCAATATTGGAACTGGACAGGGATGTAAAGCCCTTTCAAGATGTCCTTCTAAAATTAGGTGAGCGTCTTAAATTACCCGGATTTACTGACCATAATGGCAATCCCTCATATCCAGGTGGTTATTCAGATTACCTTGCAAATCATGAGAGGACCCCGGGTGTTGGGCCTCTAGCAGGTTTTAGGGGGAAAGATGGGAATCAAATTGGTATTGCTGAGTCAAATATTAAACAATTACAAAAATATATAGATAATGGATGCTTTTGGTCGGATGAGTTCTCAGAGAGTGCGAGATATAACAAGTATGAGAATTCTGATTATTTACAATATGCAAAAAAAATGGGTTGGGTAGGATCTGACGACACCCGTATTACTTTGCAATTTTACTCAGAAACTTTTCAAAAGTTCAGACTTGCAGCAGAAGGGCATGGAAAGAGACTGCCTCCGCTCCAACTTCGAGATAGGATTAGAGATTTTTTTGATCCAATTCCTTTTTGGTATCCTCCATTTGAGGACAGCCTTAATAAGAATGGAGAATACCCTTTGCATGCAGTAACACAAAGGCCTATGCATATGTATCATTCATGGGGTGGTCAGAATCAATGGCTGCGTCAAATTACTTCAGAAAATTTTTTATTCATACATCGTGATTTAGCGAAACAACATGATTTAAAGGATGGAGATTGGGCAATACTAAAAAGTGCCCACAATCAAATAAGAGTCAGAGTTAAATCAATGGCTGGAGTAAATAAGAATACGGTATGGACTTGGAATGCAATCGCAAAAAAGAAAAATACATGGGGATTAGATGATGACGCAAGAGAGTCCAAAGATAGTTTTTTATTAAATGACCTTATATCTGATTTATTGCCAAAAAATTTATCGAAACACGATTATGCAAATTCAGACCCTGTAACAGGACAGGCAGCTTGGTATGATTTAAGAGTAAGTATTGAGAAATCTACAAAACAAGATGATATTAGTATTTTATCAAATACAACATCAGCTATTAAACCTATAAGTCAAATATTTTCAAAGTTAAGTAAGGCAATGGATATTCCAAAAGATAAGGTTAGTTCAATAGAGCCAGAAGAGTTTATAGAGAGAGTGCCTCATCAACCTCAATCAAGAAAAGAGTTTCAAAATGACTAGTTTACATAACAACAATAAAATTAAATTAGGATTAGTAATAGATCTAGATATATGTGTTGGGTGCCATGCATGTGCAGTAAATTGCAAGGAGTGGAATTCCGGTGGTCACAGTGCTCCTCTAATAGATCTAAACACATCCGGTGAAAACCCAGATGGGGTGTGGTTTAATAGAGTGCATACATTTGAAATCCTAGATGAGGAGTCTGATCATGGTTACACATTGAACTTTCCAAGATCGTGTTTGCATTGTGATGATGCTCCTTGCGTTACCGTGTGCCCAACAGGAGCGTCATATAAACGTGAAGAGGATGGCATTGTATTGGTAAATCCAGATACATGTATTGGTTGTAAGTTGTGTTCTTGGGCATGTCCTTATGGTGCAAGAGAGTATGATCAAGTTGAGAAAGTCATGAAAAAATGTACGCTTTGCGTAGATAAAATTTACAACCCAAATTTACCCGAAGAATCAAGAGTACCTGCATGTGTTTCTGCTTGTCCTACAGGAGCAAGAAGCTTCGGAGATCTGGGCGATCCCAATTCAGAGGTATCAAAATTAGTGGATGAGAGGAATGGCGTTGATTTAATGCCTGAACAGGAAACAAAACCTGTAAATAAATATCTTTTACCAAAGACTAGGTCAGGAAATGCAAGAAATGCACCTCGAATGAATAATTTTAATAATGTAGAGAATAAAAAGCTAAATATTCTTGAAAGATTTGTTGATAAGATTCTAAGTTAGGTAAAAAAATGCATCCTGCAAAGTCAATTATATTATTTACAACAATATCTGGAATGGGCTATGGATTAATAATTAGTCTTTTGATATTCCAAATATACGTTGGGCATACTCTATCCTTCATCTCTTATTTTCTAATAACCTTTGTATCAATGATACTCTTTAGTGGTGGACTGTTATCATCTACATTGCATTTAGGGCACCCTGAACGTGCTCATTTTGCACTAACACAATGGCGGTCATCTTGGTTATCACGTGAAGGGGTTTTTGCAATTTTACTTTATCCAGTAATATCTATTTATACTTTATTACTCTATCTTAACCCTAATTATATATCACTAGATGCAATAGCTATAATTACTATCTTCATTGCAATAGCAACAATATATAGTACTGGTAAAATTTATGGTTCGCTGAGAGCTATCTATTCCTGGAACACGGCATTAACAACATTTAATTATCTAGCATTAGGTGGACTCACGGGGTTAATGTTATTTCAGACACTCCTATTACTATTGGGTTATAACGTGACTAATATTTATTATTTCCTGATCATTTTGATCATACTTTCATCAATTGGGAAGATTCTCTTTTGGGTTAGATTAGATTTGAATAATACAACTACGAGTAAAAGTACTGCACTCGGATTAAAATCTCAATTGCAAGTAAATCTTCTTGAGTCCCCCCATGATGCATCTAATTTCTTACTAAAAGAAATGGGTTACTCAATAGCAAGAAAGCACTCAAAGAAACTAAGAAAAATATCATTACTTTTTGCTTTCATCCTTCCTTTGGTAATAATATTTTTATCCATTGCTCTAAACTTTTACCATATAACAATTTTGGCTTTCCTATTTATGATTATGGGTGTATTCATAGAGCGCTGGTTATTTTTCGCTGAAGCAAAACATTCAGTAATGAACTATTATTAATATATTAATACGGATAAATATTGAGGAATAAATGAGATTAGTCACATATGTAGATAATTCAGATAATGCTAAAACAGGACTTTTAAATAATAATACGGTTGTTCCCCTTGAGCAGTTAGACATATCAAATGATATGAATGAAATTATAAAAGATTTTGAAAATGTAAAAAAAATAATTGGTGAAAACAAAATTGAAAGCCTCACATCATTAGATATATCAGATATTAAATTACTGGCTCCTATTCCAAGACCACTCAGGAATATTATGTGTGTCGGAAAAAATTATCATGACCATGCACAAGAATTTTATGGGTCAGGATTTGACTCAAGTGGTAAAAAAGCTGTAGCGGATTTTCCTGTCATTTTTACGAAAGCTACAACATCTGTTATAGCAACAGATGAAAATATTATTTTGGCAAACGATTATACAAATACAACAGATTATGAAGGTGAGTTAGGGTTAATATTATCAAAAGGTGGCAAGAATATTAAACCAGAAGATGCTTATGATTACATATTTGGTTACACAATAATTAATGACGTATCTGCTAGGAATATTCAAAAGCAACACGAACAATGGTTCATAGGAAAAAGTCCTGATACTTATTGTCCAATGGGTCCTGCTATCGTTACTTCTGATGAAATCGGCGATGTGACAAAATTAAAATTAAAAACAACTGTTAATGGTGAAGTAAGACAAGACTCAATAGTTGAAAGACTAATTTTTGATATTCCTACATTGCTATCCACAATATCAAAAACAATGACTTTAGAAGTATGTGATATTATTGCTACTGGAACCCCAGCTGGTGTAGGTATTGGATTTGAGCCACCTGTTTATCTAAAATCCGGAGACCAAGTTGAAGTTAGCATAGACAAGCTTGGTGTATTAAGAAATACCATAAAATAGAACTCATTCAAAATTAGTAATATATTACAATAACTTATATATTTTTAGTTTTCCATATTTTATCAATCGTATTTATCCTGTGATATTTATTTGGATAAATATTAGATACTATTTTATGTACAAGTTTTAGACATTCATCTCTATTTAGTGGTCTTTTATGTATGAGAATCATTTTAGAAAAATTAGTCCCAGTGTGATCTGATTTTATTGAACCACTTGAGTCATTCCCTTGTTTTTTTGATTTGATCTTGACTTTCCATATTTCGATTTCTTTATCCGATGATTTACGCTCACCAAGAGAAATCATAAGATATTCAGAGTTTGCCTTTTTTGCATTCCATATTTTATTGAAAACATCAATTATATTTTGACGCTCTTTGAAATCATATTTCTCTTTGCGTCCTGCTCCAATTCTAGATCCGCCTGATGTCATAATATATTCCAGTTTTTAGAGAATTGACTACTTCAAAATATAAGAATTCTGTTAAGTTAATATTAATCTAAAAGAAATCTTGTTAGAAATAATAAACAGTCTTAATATATCAAACTGAGGGCGCGTAGCTCAGTGGGAGAGCACTACGTTGACATCGTAGGGGTCACAAGTTCAATCCTTGTCGCGCCCACCATAAAGTAAATATTGATATGAACGATAATGATATATTTGAATTTCTGGTATTTCTTGCTGATCAATCAGCGAAAATAACTATGAAAAATTTTCGTCAGAAACTAGTAACTACAAATAAAAATACATCCAATTACAAGATAGACCCTGTAACTGATGCTGACAAAAATGCAGAGAAACTGATCAGAAGATTGATTGAAGAAAAATATCCAGATCATAGTGTTGTTGGGGAAGAATTTAGTTCAAAGGACAGAGACCCAAGGTATAGATGGTATATCGATCCAATTGATGGGACAAAATCGTTTATTTCAGGTATTCCTCTTTGGGGAACCCTCATCGGTCTCGAGATTGATGGCTCTCCTGCGTTTGGTATTATTGATAACCCATCTACTAAAGAACGATATATTGGCTCAACTTCAGTTTCTTATAAAATATTCGATGGTCATCAATCAATAATTCGAACCAGTGAGCAAAGTAATATCAATGATCTAAAATTTGGATACACAACTGAGGAGATGTTTGATGATGATTTTACAAAAAAGGTTTTGGCAAATGTTACTCAGGTGGTCGGAATGACTCGTACGGGGGGAGATTGTTATTTTTATGGACTATTAGCTTCAGGCTACTTGGATTTAATAATAGAGAATAATCTTAAGCCATTTGATATCATTCCAATAGTTCCAATAATAATAGGCGCAGGAGGCTTCATATCAGATTGGAATGGGCACCCAGAATACAAGAATGGTAATATAATCGTTTCAAATAATTCAAGAAATCACCAACAAATATTAGACATAATAGAGCAAGTGAGATGACGTCATTAGAGGATAAAAAAGGTAAAAATATATTTACACATCAAATATTAAAAAAAACTGATACGGGATATATTAGGCATCTTATCTTAGTTGAAACTTTTGATGGTTTATATACTCCTATTGGGCTTGAATTGCCTGATGGAGATGGACCATTCCCGCTTGTCTTATTTGCCACAGGAAACGGTGGTGGAGGTATAGATTGGTTAATTGATAATATGGAAAATAGAAGATACACAATTGATAAATTTCTCGATAAAGGATATGCCTGTGGCTGGATTCGTTATAGAGCAGAGGTGGAGCTAGGATATAATGAAGGTGGGAAACTGGTTAAGGATATTCGTCAAGGTGGTATGATGTTTAATCGTGCACCACTTGAATATGAAGATGAAATAGCAATTATTGAATACCTCAAAACTTTTCATGAAATAGATGCTAACAGGATTGGATTACTTGGAATGAGTCATGCAGGAGAAATGATCTTAAAAATTACAAGTGAATATAACGGAGTTTGTGCAGCTGTCGCTAGCGAGCCTGCTTCCCATGAATTTTTGGCTTTGACGCCAGACGAGAGTGTAAGGATTAATGAAGAAACACAGTTACGTGATATTGAGTCAATGCAGATGCAATCTGTTCAAAAGGTTAGAAATAGGATTGATATCGATATAGCAAATCAGAGAATTTCAACAATTAATACGCCTATATTTGTAATGGGTCGAGATGAGGATGAACTCCAAGGTATATTTAAGCTGTCTTATGATCTTCTAATAGAGAATAAAAAAGAAGCTCTCTGGAAGAGTTATGACCATGCTCTTCATGGTTTTATATTTCCTATTAAACAAAATAATAAATATGATGTTGACCCCATTCAAGATGAGGCAATTGAAGATGTATTATCATTCTTTAAAAAATATTTCTTAAAACAAGACTAATCAAAATAGCCTTATTATTATGAGAAATAAGCTATATCTTCTTTACTAGCAATCCAAGCAGAATTGGTAGGCCAATTTTTGGTCATAGATTTCATAGACTCACCATATCGAACCCTAAATAGGATTGTTCTTTCTGAACCATTTGTATATTCATGAAGTTCGCCACGTGGATGTACTACAAAGCTGCCTTTTTTAACTTCTACTTCGTCATTCTCGGTGCGCATTATACCTCCACCTTCATAGCAAAAATAAATTTCTGTAGCATCAGGATGACAATGGTTAGGGCTGACTTGACCAGGTTCCCAACAAGCTATTGAAACATCTCCTTCGCCATAAAAACCGAGTTTTCTCTCTACATGTTTAATTGGATCAAATTTTTGCTCTACAGAAAAATCAAATGTATCCATAATGACCTCCAAATATTTTAATATACTGCGAATCCTATCAGATAATTTTTTTTTTTCAAACAGACTTGTAACTATTAGAATTGTGATTATATCATAAAATGCAGATGCCTTTTGGGTCTGCTTTTATCAACATGTTGCTCAAAGGAGGATATGAAATGACAATGCACACATTTGATTTAACACCATTATATAAAACCTCAATTGGATTTGATCGTCTGGCTCAAATGTTAGACACGATCAATATGGATGTACCAACCGGCTACCCGCCATACAATATTGAGAAACTAACAGATAACAAGTACTGTATTACGATGGCAGTGTCGGGGTTTGACGAGAGCGATCTTAATATAGACGTAAAAGAAAATATTTTATCTGTTACTGGAGATAGTTCAAAAGACGATAATAGGGAATATTTATACAAAGGCATTTCCTCAAGAAATTTTGAACGCAGATTTAGACTAGCCGATTATGTTGAAGTTGAATCTGCAAATCTCTCAAATGGTTTGCTCAATATAATACTTGTGAGAGAATTGCCAGAAGCAATGAAGCCAAGAAAGATTGAGATTTCAACCAGCAAAGTTATTGAAGGATAACAAAAATCAGATGTGGTAGGGCGACTAAACGCTCTACCACTTATCTAAAAATTCTCTATCATCTCAACAAGTTTATAGATATCATTCTCATTACTATTGAATGAGGTCACCAGTCTCAAAAAACTATAATTATCTTTATGGTATTGTTCATCTAGTGAAATTTTTGTCCAATTATGACAAGATACTTTATGATTTCTTAAATAATCTTCAAGCTCCTTTGGAACAATAATAAAAACCTCATTTATTTCTGTTTCCCAGGGTAAATGTATAAAATCAAATTTATTCAGATTTTCGGATAACAAATTTGCTTTTTTATTTGCAGATCTTGCCAATTCTATCCATAAATCATTTTTTAAATAACCAATGATTTGTGAAGATATGAATCTCATTTTTGATAAAAGATGACCAGATCTCTTTATATAAAGATTTGTTTTTTTCGAGAGATTTGTATTAAAAAAAATTACTGCTTCTGCGGACATTGTTCCATTTTTCGTTGTTCCAAAAGACATTACGTCAACACCCGCCTCCCAAGTTAATTCTTGTGGTTTTTTATCTGTGGCTGCCACAACATTTGCAAATCTTGCACCATCCATATGAATTTTTAGTTTCTTTGAATCTGCTATATTTTTTAAGTTTCTTATTTCGTCTTGTTTGTAAATAGTACCAGCTTCGGTTGCCTGGGAGATACTTAAACTTGACGCAACCATATCAAATTCATCACTAGGGTGAAATAAAAGGGCTTTTTCCAATTCGCCATATATGATCTTTCCGCCTTTAGTTTTTACAGGGTATAATTTTGCACTGTTTGAAAAAAACTCCGGAGCATTACACTCTTCAAGGTAAATATGGCTATCAGAACCACAAAAAATTGTCCCATATTCAGGAGTTATGGATGCAAGAGATAATGAATTGGCAGCGGTACCAGTTGATACGAAGAAAGTATCGATTTCTTTATTGAATATTTCTGATAGCATTTCTTTTGCACTTTTAGTTAGTTCATCGCCACCATAAGAAGCAACTGTATTCTTATTAGCTTCGATCATTTCTTTTAGAACTGGGTCTGCAATTGTGTGTACATTATCGCTTCGGAAATCTATCATTATTTATCCCAATTTTGATGTTATATGTTTCATGAAAAATTTTTCTTCTAATGCTCTAGATTTATTTATATTTTCTTGATTTTTAAAACCATGGCCTTCATCCTCATAGAGAAAAAATTCAGTATCAATACCCAATGATTTTATTTTTATGTGTATCTCCTTTGTTTGATCTGGTGTTACAACTCTATCTTGTTGTCCTTGAAAAAAAATAATTGGTGTTGTCATTTTATCGGTTTTGTTGATTGGCGATCTTGCCAAATATTTATTGTTTTCAATATTTTTAATCCCTAAAAGACTCGAAGTGTAACCTGACTCAAACTTATGCGTATCGTTTAGCAATATCTTAAGATCACTTACTGCATAATAACAGGA